>CBDURK010000314.1:0-3991 GCA_965369645.1 uncultured bacterium
CGCCTGAGTGCCGACATATCCATAGAAACCCAAATTATCCTTACCCGAAACCTCAACAAAGCCACCGTCACCACCCTCGGCTCCACCACGGGCACTAATATTACCGTAAAAACCAGTAATCTCGTCCGCCCAAACAATGACCTTGCCTCCGTCGCCGTTTTCGGTAGCATCAGCTTTAATGGTGGAGTTTTCGCTGATATAAGTTCGTGAGGCGGTAGGGATTTCTCCCTTGCCTTGATAATCCCCGCCAATCAGGACCGTTCCTCCGCCATTAGAGCCGGATACGTCTATCTCTGCGGCATCGAACAAACCTACGCGGTCACCGAGCACCTGCACGGTACCGCCTGTTCCAGAGGCGCTCGTTGCCTCAATAGAACCACTGCTAATAACGGTTCCCTCAGTCGCAGTGAGTTTTATCTGTCCGGCATCACCGGTTTCAACCGAAGCCGATAATGAACCCGTATTTGAAATTGCCTGTGAATAAATATCCCCTGCTGCGAGCACTATGGTACCACCGGCGGCATCGACAGTGCCCTCGTTGAGAACACCTGAACCTTCGACCGGCCCAGCAGATTCGGGCACAGATAGTGCATCCATTTCTAATACGACATCCGTACCGGGTTCGCCGAGGAATACTCTGTCCCCGGATGCCATAACAACATACCCGTCCGGACAGCTAATGGTACCTGAATTGGTAACCTGTTTGCCAATCAGATAAACTTCTTTTGCGGAAATATCGCCGCTATTTACCACCGAGCCGTTACCTCCGGCAAAATTATATTGTCCGTTTATAAAATCGGAGTTTGTAATATTCAGGCCTGAGGCAACCAACTGGTTTACATTGACTCTGGCCCCTGCACCGATATACACACCTGCAGGATTAACGAAGAAAACCCTGCCATTGGCCAGCAGAGTTCCGTTAATATTTGTCGGATTTGCCGAGAGTATCCTATTTAACACCGAAGCACTGCTGCCGGGTTGGATAAACTGAACAATCTCAGGGCGCGCAATATCAAAACTGCTGTAGTTGATAATTGATTTGTCCGAGGCCGTTATAGTAGTATTGTAGCCGCTCTGCTGGAACGAAACTTGGCCGTTAATGACCTGCGCTCCTTCCGGCCCGGCAAGTACGACCGACAGTGACGTATTAAAAAACATACAGCACGTCAGAAAGTAAATAAGAGTGCACTTAAAATAGCGTCTTTTCGAAATTCTTCTTGATAATCCCATAGTTCCTCCTCATTTATTTATGAGCAGCTAAATTACACATAGTATCTTTATTCCACTTACGATTAGTGGACAAAACGCTTAAAATTTAGAATCGGTACACACAGCTAAAGTGTAATCGGCCGTCGCCATTATCCGTCTCATCAGTTCCCCGAAGTGGCCAGCCGTAATATATACCTGCACTAAAATTATCCTCGATTTCAATGATAGTACCTATACCTATCGAGCATAGCTCCCGAACTCTCCGCTCACCAACGACGGGACTTTTTATTTTAGCCCTGCCGAAATCAATAAAGGCCAATGGGGCCAGTTTTCTTAGCCATGGTTTGTTATCCTGTGCTTGGTCTGAATTCGCTTCGAGATTCTCAAAGGATTCGCTGTGCTTGACCAGGTCAAACTCATATTGGCCGGACATAATCATACCACCATCGGCAACAATTTCATCTTCCTCATAACCTCTGACGGAGTAGAATCCTCCAAAGGTTGTCATTTTTGCAGGGGTCAGTCTTTCGTTGGACTTTATCCATCGGAATGAACCACTAACTCGATTAACTTTGCTGGTCTCGAGATACTGACCATGAGAAGCGCCAAAGTTATAAATAGTAAAATCCGGGTCCGCATTCAACCTGGTTGCGGCAAAATCATTCGCGCTGGAACCACCCATGCTTTCAACTCTACTCAATGTCAGTGATGTATTTGACATATCGTCTGAACGGTGGATATTAACTCCGACACCCCACAAATCCATATCAACATCGCTTGCCAGTCCCAGCGCAGGGGTGACCTTGCTGTTTTCCCGGCTTACCGATCCGGTAACGTCAACAAACCAGTTATCTATCTGGAAGACATTGTAACTTAACACACTTCCATAGAATGAACCTCGGCCAAGAAAATTAAATGGACCTCCCTGCGGCGTTACGTCGAACTCACTGTACCCGCCATAGAAGTTAAGCCGAAGCCGAGGCGTAAGAACGGGGAAATCATAACTTCCAAATAATGCGTAGTTGTCATCTATACCTGATTCCCATGGAGCCTGGTACATAGCAGAAAACCTGTCGTCTATACCCGTAAGATTAGTATTTGTTACACCCACTCTCGGACTCCATTGCCTTTCGTCCGTGCCGGAATTATCTACCTGTGCATACAAGTGCCAGGGGTTTAATTCATAAACATCGTATGTCAGATTCAAAGCATTAGGCTCAGCGCTTCTCGATATAACGGCAGAAACATATCTGTCAGGATTAAGATTGAGCAGCCTTACAAAATCATCCAATTTATTCTTTTGGATTGCCTCGCCCTCTTTTAATGGTGACCATGATTCAAGTACGGAGTCATTCAAAAAACCTTTTTCTACATCTTGGCGTTCAAAATCATATTTCTTCACTGTAATCTTTGCTATCTTGCCTTCCAGAACTTCTATAGGCAGAATTTTATCTACTAACTCTGTTCCCCGAACTACTGCTGCCGGAACATACACATAGATGCCGGCATAACCTTCATTCTGATACACTGACAAGACATACTTGGTTAAGCCCTGGATTGTGTTTAGTGAAACTTCGCGTTCCTGGCCTGGATTTAGAATTACATCATGTAAAGCTCGGAAATCGTAGATTTGCTCAACAGTAGTGTCATCTTTCTGCACAATAAGCGTATATGCCAAAGGCAGATTTTCCAGCAACTTTGCCGTTGAGATTAGGTCGTTGCCGCCAAACCGCAGTTCCTTAACCGAAAACCGTTGACTAGTATCCTCGGAAAAAGTCAATTCAGCCGAAGATGTTTTGTCTTCTGCTTTTTCTCTTAGTTTTTCTAAAGCCCGTTCTAATTCAGCTTTCCTCTCTTGCTGTGCTGGGGCTTGAGCAAGACATGGCGTCACCAGGAACAACAATAATGTCACTGTCAAGATCGCTACACTTCTCGATAAAATCATTTGTATCCTCCTTAAATTCATAATAATAATTCCCGTCTTTACCGAAGAGAGAGATAAAAACTTGCTTGACTTTACACAGCTAAGTCACTTCCCTCTCCGGGAAGAAACAAAGTTTTTTACCCACGCTCAATTACCCGCTTAATATAAACTACACTTATGGAAGAAATATCACATCAGTCTCTCTTTGCATACCCAAATATCCTTTTTATGGACCCTCCATAATAGAACATATATTATCCCAAAAAAGACGTTAAAAGTAAAGAGAAAACAGACAAAATCGCCTTTTTTTTCCATCGCTGCTTTTCTCTCTATCATTATCGTAAAGCATTGGATTCTGGCAAATAGTTAAAATTTACATTCCTGTATATCACCCCATACTTAAGTTCTATCCTGTAAACAAGTTATACATAACCTTGCCGTGAATTCAATACAAAAACTAATTAAGGAGTGAAAAACCAGAAAATTGATTGTAAACCATGTGGCCGTAGACAAAAACTTATCGGACGTTTTGCCGGCATTCTGTTCACAACCATAAAAGTAAACCGGGTTCAAAAAAATAAATCACCGCAATAAAGATATCAGGTTGTTAAGTGAGAGGGAATTTATCTGAGCGTGTTTTTCGTTTTTTAAAAATAGTTTTTGCCATGATTGACAACCTAAACAAAGAAATAAGTTATTCAATTACATGGGCATATAGTAAACTTAAATAGTTGTAGCTAAGGTTGTATTATGGAAATTTATGAAATTAGACGAGTGTAAACATTCGTCTAACCCGTTATTGCTTTTTAATTACTCTTGGGGTTGTATTCCCCGCCGCTTGCGGCGTAAAATGCCGCT
>CBDURK010000315.1:0-3989 GCA_965369645.1 uncultured bacterium
TACTGTAAACTCTTTATAGGTAAATTCTTAGCTATGACATAAAATATTATTTAATGATAGAATTATATGACAGAATATAGTTGGATAACTTTCGGGGCAAACTTGGCAAAACTTCCGTGGCAGAGCTGGATTAAACTTGGAGAATGTGTAGCCAAATGCGAACAGATAAAATCAGTTCCATTGGCTCCGAATCTGAGGGATGAGCTTCATCTTATTTACCTTGCCAAGGGTGTTCACGCCACGACGGCAATCGAGGGCAATACACTCACAGAGGAGCAGGTCAGTGCCTTGATACAGAAGAAGCTTGAGTTACCGCCATCTAAAAAATATCTCGAGCAGGAAGTAAACAATATCATTGAAGCCTGCAACGAAATAGCTATTGATATATCGAAAAGCAATCTTGAAGATATCACTATTGAACAAATTTGCTACTATAACAGCAAAGTCCTCGGAAACAATATCCCGTGCGATGAAGCTGCTGAGCCGGGCAAAATCAGAAAACATAACGTTGTTATTGGAAGTGTGTACAGAGCACCGGTCGCAAAGGATGTTACGTCGCTTACGAGAAAATTCTGTAAGTGGATGAATGGCCCTGATTTTGTCAATGAGCGAATGCCGCTTCATTTTGCTATTATAAAAGCCATTATAGCTCATATATATATTGCCTGGGTTCATCCCTTTGGCGATGGTAATGGTAGGGTTGCGAGGCTATTGGAATTTACCATACTTCTGAGTTCTGGCGTGCCCTCACCAACCGCGCACTTGTTTAGTAATCATTATAATATGACTCGTTCGGAGTATTACAGCCAATTAGATAAAGCCAGCAAAACAGGCGAACCAACTGGATTTCTCTCGTATGCAATCCAGGGCTTTCTTGATGGTCTTGACGGGCAGCTGAAGGATATACAGCAGCATGTTATGAGTGTTTGCTGGAGGGATTATATTTATGAGCAGTTTGCTGCTCATGGGAGTTCTAACACAGTTAAGAGAAGAAGAGACTTAGCTATTAAAATTTCAGAACATGATGAGCCTGTCAATAGAGATACTGTTTTAATACTTATGAGAAACGAATACCGTGATAAAACAGAAAGAACGCTTGCGCGTGATCTGAACAAACTATGTAAAATGCGATTAGTAATCAAAAGAAAAGACGGCTATATCGCTAATAAAGAATTGATGTTGCAGTTCCTGCCATTTAGTACTACACAGTAAAACTGTCTTTGAATTTATTAATGTAAAAACACTGAAAGATTATACTGAAAACATAATCCCCATCAAATAAATCACGCCTGAATCCAGGTGGCAATTAATCGAAAAGCTCTTAACGCGGTCAAGCGTTTGCCCGACATTGCAAACAGTTACTTGTAGAAAACGAAGACAAAAAAAAACTCAGCAAGGGCTGAGTTTTTTTAAGGAGGAAACAGGGCTGAGGTGCGGAGGGAGAGGAAAAAGCGAGATATCCTCAGCCCTGTGAATGTGCTCGAAACAATATATCAAAAAGCTCTATATTAATCTATACTTTTTTCAATAATAAATGTTTTAATTTGAAAAAAGTTTTATTCCGCTTGTTAAAAGACTCCATACGACTCATCTTCATCATACGCTTAAATGTATAATAATCCTTTCCCTTTATCTTGTCAACTATAATTTTACTGATTTTTTAAAAAAAGCATATTTCAGCATAAAATGAAAAAAAACAACCTTTTCACCCCCTCAAAGGCGGCGTTATCTGTTTTAAAATAAAAAATGCGGGCTGAGGCAAGGAGGAAAGGAGAGAAAGTGAAAAACACCTCAGCCCGTGGCTTTGAGTAATTCCATACGCCTGCCGCTCATAAAAGTTCGCTCCGGGAAAATATTTTTTATTCTCAATTTTGATAAAAATTACCGCCAGCCCGGATTTTGTTTCAAATTTCCCCTGAAACCGGACATAATTAACACATAAAATCCATTATTGGCAGAATTCATGTTTACTATAAACGAAAGGAGTTTGCTATGTTTTCTCATAAATATAGAGGTGTTCATCGTTTGTCCTTTATTATTGTGCTGATTGGCCTGTTTGGCCCCATGGCCTTTGCCGATATCCCGAAGTTCGAATATCACCAAATCGCTAAAATCGGCAGAAAAATGGGCCAGACCTCTCTCGTGGACGTCGATAAAGACGGCGATTTGGATTGGATTACCGGTTGCATGGGCGGGCAGATTTGGTGGTTCGAATACAAAGCCCCCGACAACTGGCTCAAACATAACCTCGCACCTAAGGCCCCGACCGACGTCGGCGGAACTGCCTTCGATATAGACGGCGATGGCTGGATTGACCAGGTCTCAGGCCAGGCATGGTTCCGTAATACCGGAAATCCACGACAAGAAGAATTTATAAAGTACCCCAACGCCGTTACCGCAAGCTGCCACGACAACGTGGCCGCGGACATTGATGGCGACGGCAAACTCGACATCGTCGCAATGAGCGACAAAAGCGCACTCTACTGGTATAAAATCCCCGCCGACCCAACTAAACAATGGATAGAGCACAAAATCGGCAAATCCGTCCACGGCGCAATCGACCCCGCCGGCGTGGCCGACATCGACGGCGACGGCGATAACGACGTTGTTCGCACGAACATCTGGTTCGAGAACGCCGATGGAAAGGGAACAAAATGGACCGCCCATGAAAACATCGATTTCGGACAGCCCAAAGCCAAATACCCTCTTATGACAAAAACCTGGATAACCGATCTCGATAAGGATGGCGATAACGACATAGTTCAGGCCGAAGGCGATTGCATCAGCGGCCGTGTGGCCTGGCATGAAAACCGCGATGGCAAAGGCCGAATTTGGAAAAGGCACATAATCGCAGACAAGGCCGGCCAGGACTACCACTCGCTTGCTCTGGCCGATTTCGATAACGACGGCGACCTCGACGTCTTCTCAGGCGGCGGGCCCCTAACGCAAAAGCCTCCCCATAAATGGTTCATCTGGGAAAATCTGGACGGCAAAGGTGGAAGTTTCAAACAGCACGAAATCCTGAGCGGCAAACGCTGCCACGAAGCAAAGGCCGCCGATGTTGACGGCGATGGCGATATCGACATCTGCTCCAAACCCTGGAACGGCGACGAGCACATCTATCTTCGCAACATGTTAATGGAACAAGGAAATAATTAAAGGTGCATCGTATAAGGAGCTGCTTTAATGAAAGCCAAATCTGTTATCGCGACTGTTTTGCTATTATCAATTCTGCCCACCTGTTCATGCAGAACATCTTCCGCTGCTCCCGGCCCCAAACCTTTGCTCAATGCCCATGCCCACAACGACTATGAGCACGACCGCCCACTGTTCGATGCCCTTGCCTGCGGCTTTGCCAGTGTCGAGGCCGACATCCATCTCGTCGATGGCGATTTATTAGTAGCTCACGACTCCGATGAAATAAAACCCGACCGAACACTCCGCTCGCTCTATCTCGAACCGCTGAAAAAACGCATAGCCCAAAACTCCGGCCGGGTCTATCCCAAAGGCCCGCAGTTCACCCTGTTCATCGACATAAAAACCCAGTCCGTCGCTACCTACAAAGTGCTAAGCAAAATGCTGGCCGAGTACAAAAATATTATTACCTCGTTCGACTCGAATGGCCGTACCGACAAAGCGATAGTCGTATATGTATCCGGCAATCGCCCCCGCGCACTTATGGAATCGCAGCCTCTCCGTTATGCCGGCTATGACGGCAGGCTAACCGATTTACACTCCGACGCACCGGCAACACTAATTCCCATTATCAGCGACCGCTGGTCGAGCCATTTCTCATACAAAGGCTCTGGCCCTATGCCGCCGCAGCAGCTCCAAAAATTAAAAACAATCGTCCAAACCGCGCACAACAAAGGCCGAATCGTCAGATTCTGGGCCACCCCCGATAGACCCTCACCGCAGCGCCAAAACCTCTGGCGCATACTTCTGGAAAACGGCGTTGACCTCCTAAATACCGACGACCTCCCCGGCCT
>CBDURK010000316.1:0-3982 GCA_965369645.1 uncultured bacterium
TGTTTATAAACTTCGGACAGGAAGTTCATTTCTAATAATAACTTGTCAGACCGATAGCTTATGTTATCTTCTGCGGCCTTGGGATTCAAGTGCTACCTGTATCATCCTCACAAAATCTGTAACATAACGCATCACAGGCCATTTCAACGATGAACTTGTCTTGACAGAAAACAGGATAAGCAGTAGCATAAAAACACACGGACGGTCTTGTGTTATGCACAGCACAGCTATGATATGGGAAAAAGTATATGGCGCCAAAACGCGGCAAATTAGAACGAGAACAGAAGACTATTTTAGCGATGTTGATGATATATTGCCGGAATCATCATGGTGTTGCAGGCAAACAGTTATGCCCCGATTGCCGGCAGTTACGCGAATATGCCGACCAGCGATTGCAGAAATGCCCTTTTGGTGAAGAGAAGGGCCCCTGTTCTCAGTGTGAAATACACTGTTATAAACCCGAGATGCGCCAGCGGATAAGAGATGTTATGCGATACTCCGGGCCGAGAATGCTGTGTAAGCATCCCGTTTTGGCAATGGCCCACCTCATCAAAGAACGGAAGCACAAATCCAAATCCTCCAGGAAGGTTCCAGGTTCCTCTGAGTGAAGGAGAATTAAAAAATGAGTGAACAAAACAGCACACGACGCGATTTCATAAAGGCTATGGGTCTGGGAGCCGCTTCGCTGGCGATGCCGACAGCTTATGCCAGAGAAGAAGCTTCATTACTTACGGTCAATCCTGAACCGCGATTCGACCTGTCTCCCTATTTGTACATGCAGTTCATGGAGCCATTGGGCACGACGGACGGTTCTGTAGCGGCCGCATGGGATTTCAAGAGGGACTGCTGGAGAGAGGATGTTGTAGAAGTTACCAAAAAACTGTCACCTTCTCTTATACGATGGGGAGGATGCTTCAGTTCTTATTATAAATGGAAAGAGGCCGTGGGGCCGCGGGACCAGCGAAAACCGATGATCAATTTATTGTGGGGTGGAATAGAGGCAAATCAGGTCGGGACTCATGAATTCGTCGATTTCTGTCGGCAAACCGGGGCCGATCCGCTTATGAGTGTGAACTTCGAGTCGGACGGCAGAAAGAAATGGCAACGCGATCCCAAAGGCAGCATTCGCTGGGCGGGTCCTGAGGAAGCGGCCCAATGGGTAAGATATTGTAATGCCGCCGACAGCAGGGAGCGAATAAAACATGGCGTCAGAAAACCTTATAATATCAATCTATGGCAGATCGGAAATGAGACCTCCTACGACCGCAAAGCTTTCGACTGCGAGACCGCCGCAAAGAAAACCGTTGCCTTCGCAAAAGCCATGCGAAAAGAAGACCCTGCTATTGATTTGATTGGCTGGGGCGACAGGGGATGGGCACGCCGAATGCTTGATATCGCAGGTGAGCATCTGCAGTACATTGCCTTTCATCACATGTACAATCCCGATCGAAATATTAGCAATTCACCGTTGCGAGGGACTGAGTACCGTAAAGATCCGGCATGGACATGGGAACGGCTGATGAATGCCTCCAAAGTTCATGAAGCCCGTATCAGGGAGGTGCGTGAGGAGGTGGCTGACTATCCGGTGAACCTGGCTCTCACTGAATGTCATTTTTCCTTACCGGGCCGTAATAGGTGCGAGGTGCTTTCCACGTGGGCGGCGGGAGTTGCAAACGCAAGGCTGTTAAATGTCCACGAAAGGCACGGTGACAAGCTCAAGATTGCGACATTAGCCGATTTCTGCGGTACCAGATGGCAGGTTAACGCCGTGATGATTCCCGTGCCCAGAGGAAAATCATATATGATGCCAGTTGCTATTGTCATGAGTCTCTACCGACATCATACCGGGAACAAGGCCGTTGATGTAAGCAAAGCGCCGGATGGTCTTGATGTTACCGCCAGCCGAAGCGCAGACCGAATATATCTGCACGTAGTCAATACGAAAAGAAAGCACTCAACCACAGCTAAACTGGTGATAAATGGGATGAAGATAAGAACAGGTCGTATTTTTGAGTTGGCTGCAAATCCTGAATTCGAAGTTATACAAACCCAATCCGACCGGATAGTACCTGTCAAAAAGGACTTGCCAAAGAACGGCTTGTGGACCTTCCCGCCAGCCTCCGTCTCCGCGGTGGAATTGGATATTCAGCAGGCATAACAGCTTGAGTGAATTATCATTTTCTAATCCGAATCTTGGATTTAGCCATCACCGGCAAGTAAATTTTCATTTAAATATCTTGTAAGTAATTCGTATAGGTGGTGCCTTGTATTTTTGCCCTCTTTTATCGAGTGGGTGCGGTTCGGGTACGACATCATTGAAAAATGCTTATTGTGCTTAATCAACTCGTTAATAAGAGCCTGGCAATTCTGATAGTGACAGTTATCGTCGCCTGTACCGTGAACGATAAGAAGATTTCCCTTTAGCTGGTGTGCATATGTTATGGGTGAACCGTTTTTGTATCCCTGCTCATTATCATCCGGCAGGCCCATATATCGCTCCTGGTAAATCGTGTCATAAAACCGCTGGTTGCTTATAAACGCTATTGCCATGGCGGTATGATAAAGATAGGGATACCTGAAGATAGCGTTTAGACTCATAGAGCCGCCACCGCTCCAACCCCATATACCTATTCTGGCCGGGTCGATATAAGGCCGACTTTTAATTATAGCTCGTGTTGCAGCGGCCTGGTCGGCTGAGGCAAGAATGCCAATCTGGCGGTAGATACACTTACGCCACGCACGACCCCGGGGTGCAGGAGTGCCTCGGTTGTCCACACTCATTACCAGATATCCCTGCTGGGCAAGCATGAGATGCCACAGATATTTTTTATCCCCCCATCTATCCATGACTGTTTGACCAGCAGGTTCTCCATAAACGTGGAACAATAATGGATACTGTTTTTCAGGGTCAAAATCCGGTGGTTTCATGCACCAGCCGTCCAGAAGAACGCCATCACCAATATCTATGCGAAAAAATTCAGTTGGGTGCTTCTTAAGTTTGCTCAACTTATCCCGCAGCTCTGAGTTATCTGCAAGTGTCCTTATAGTTTTATGCTCCGGCAAGCGGACCAATTCAATAATTGGTGAGGTATCGAAAGACGAATGAGTGTGAAAGGCCCATTTTGAATCCTGCGATATCTGGTATTTGTGAGAGCCTTTCTGGGTTGTCGGAGTTAATCGTTCGACTTTGCCGCTGCCGTCCAGAGGAGACCGATATAGGTAGCGCTGAGTCGGATTATCAGGTGAAGCGATATAGTACACCCAGCCATTTTTCTCATCGATGCTCTGAACACTTATCACATCGAACTGGCCCGGCGTTAAAAGAGTTGTATTGTTACCGCACCGCGAAACCAGATACAGATGCCGCCATCCGTCACGCTCACTTAGCCATGTAAAGCTGCTGCCGTCATCCAGCCACTTCAGGTCGTTGCCTACGTCAACCCATGCCTCGTCTTTTTCAGTTAGAACTGTCCTGACGAGACCTGTTTGAATTTCACCCAACCATCCGGTACGAACCTGGCCGAGCATAACCTTGTTGGTATTTTGCAAACGGTTTAACTGCTGAAGAACCACCTCTTTCGAGTTGGCGGCCCACTGCATCTTCGGAATATAGTTATTGCGAGAGTCTCCGGGAACTTTGAACCATTGTGATTTGCCTCCATAAATACTCACAACCCCAACGCGGCAGGCCGAATTCATCTGGCCTACCTTAGGGTATTTGAAGGTGCTGATTTTAGGGTAAAGAGAGTCCGTGTAGTTTATAAGATGGAAATCACGGGTTTTGTCTGTATCGAATTGCCAATAGGCAATAGATCTACTATCAGGACTCCAGCTAAAACCGTCCCGCAGGCGAAATTCTTCCTCATAAACCCAATCAGATGTACCGTTGATAATGCTGCTTGAGCCGTCCTTTGTCAATTGTTTGATATGATAGGTCTTAAGATACTGGACGTATAGATTTCTTTGGCAAACATAGGCGACG
>CBDURK010000317.1:0-3979 GCA_965369645.1 uncultured bacterium
CGAACGTTCTTGTGAGGCATTCACCACATTTGCATAATCTTCGACGTAGTGACGCGGCATCGGTAAATCAGCCGCCAGGCCGGGTGTTGTCGCAGATGATATTATCAGAAGCGCTGAAATTAATATTGTAAAGAATCGTCGCATAATCATACCTCGAGTTTATCAACGATAAGAGCTAATTGCTCAATTGTGGTATAGACCGATTCGAAGGCATTCTCCATCTCCGCTTCGCTGAGTCGAGCTTTTTGGTTTTGCCAGTTTCTTGCGGTTATCAGAGATTCCAGATTAATTGAAAGTTGCTCGGCCGCCTTGCTGAATGTTGGTTCCGCCTTAACGGGCCTCTCGATATCTTTCAACCAAAGAATTGCTCGCAAAAACGGCGTCAGGCCTTTCGCGGTCGAAATCAGAACGTCCCGGACAAGTTTTTTATTGGCCGCCGAGGCAATATAGCCCTGTCTTAACCTGATGAGCATTGCTTTGAGTTCCCGCTCGCACTGTAGTCGAACATCTTTTTTATCAAAAGCCAGCGTCTCGAAAGGATCGTCGCCGAGGATTGTCTTATGTGTTAGTTGAAAGTCCAGAAACTCAACGCCGAACACATCAAGTGACTGTTCAATATACGATTCTGTCATAAGCAATGGCGGCGAGATGCGTTTCTTTCTCATCGGCTTTGCGAGAGAGGCTATGGCATTGAGCGAAGATAAAGTTTGCCTGTCAAGAACGATGACGGTATTGATATCGCTTTGACCGGGCCTGAAATCTTCTGTCAGACTACTGCCGACTACCGTGATGCTCTGCAGGTTCTCTGCTAATTCTGAAGTGAGTTTCTCCGTAAAGCCCTCTATGCTGTTGCGAACTTGTTCACGCAAAGCATCAAGCTTAAGATTTGTTTTGTTTTCAGCCATCTTGTTTTTTACCTCTTTTATTTCCTGAATAGATTGAAAGCAGTAAATACATAATACCGGAACTGTAACGCACGGGCAAGTGTTACTAAAGCTATTAATTGTATTGACACAGTAACCGGCTTGCCTATAATTGGTGAAATGCGGCAGCGGCTGTACATTATTAATATCCTGGAAAGGATCTCTTATGGAAAAGATAAGTAACTGGGAAACAGGTGAATATCGGATGAATATTAAATTTCCCGAACAATTGACCCCCTTGCTCAAATGGATAGCCCCGATTCTATTGGTGCTATGGCTTGCCTCGGGGATATATATAGTGGGGCCTGATGAGCAGGGCGTGGTACGCCGATTTGGCAAGTTTGTACGGACAACTGAGTCAGGTCCGCATTATCGCCTGCCAAGTCCTATCGAAAAAGTCAACAAGCCCAAGATACAACAGGCACGGCGAATTGAAATTGGTTTTGAGACCATTAGCTCTGGCCCGCCGGCAAGGTACAGGTTCCACACGGAAGAGTCGCTGATGCTTAGCGGCGACGAGCAAATTATCGATGCCCAAATCACAGTTCAGTATATAATAAAGAACGCAGTCGAGTACCTGTTTAATGTACGCAATCTGGAAGGCTCGCAGGGTACGATTAAGGACGCAGCCGAAGTCGCACTGCGACAGGTAGTCGGCGAAAGGCCGATTGACGATGTGCTCATCGCAAAAAAACTCGATGTGGAAATCGACACCTTAGAGCTCCTTCAGGAAATAGTCGATGGATATGAAAGCGGCATTCGAATAACCGAGGTTAAACTTCAAACTGTCAGGCCGCCACAAGAGGTTGCATCGTCATTCAGCGACGTGGTGAGCGCCAAGGAGGATAAGGACAAATTGATCCAGGAGGCTGAAGGCTATAAAGAGGACATCATCCCAAAGGCACGCGGCGAAGCCAGGAGCTTAATCTTAGCGGCCGAGGCTTACAAGGAAGAAAAGGTAAAACGGGCACAGGGCGATGTTGCGAAATTTCTGGCCGTGCTTAGCGAGTACGAAAAGGCAAAAGATGTAACTCGAACGCGCCTTTATTTGGAAACAATGGAGCTGGTGCTCCCCGGCATCAGGAAGTATATAATAGATTCCGAAACCTCCGATGGTATTCTGAAACTATTGCCCCTTGAGGGCGCACCGTTTGGCACTAAACTGCAAAATCCCAACCCGGAGACTCGGAGGTTAAGATGAATAAAAAACTTATCAGTATGATTGTAATCGTCGTGATAACCGCAACGCTATTGACAGCTTCGCTGTTCACTGTAGATGAAACCGAACAGGCCATTCTCACTCAGTTGGGAAAATTCGTCAAAGAAGTAAAAGAGCCGGGCCTGCACTTTAAGATTCCGCTGATTCAGAAAGAGCACAAGTTCGAGGCCAGAGTTTTGGAATATGACGCGGCTGCGGCAAATATTATGACCGACGACAAAAAGTACCTGGTTATTGATAACTATGCCCGGTGGAAAATCATCGACCCGCTAAAGTTCTATCAAACCGTAGGAAACGAGACTGAAGCCCAGAAGAGATTGGATGATATCGTCTTTTCTGAATTGCGCGAAGAGATTGCCAGGCACACCTTGACGGAGATAGTTTCGGTTAACCGCAAACAGATAATGGACAAAGTGGCCGAGCAGTGCAATCAGAAAGCCGCCGACTACGGCATCCGGGTTATCGATGTGCGAATAAAGCGGGCCGACTTGCCGCAGGAGGTTACATATTCGGTTTTTGACCGAATGAAGGCCGAGAGGCAGAGAATCGCAAAAAAATATCGCTCTGAAGGCGAGGAAGAGTCTGTAAAGATTAAGGCACAGACCGACAAAGATAAGACAATCCTGCTCGCAGACAGCTATATGCAGGCCGAAAAGTTACAAGGCGAAGGTGACGCCGAGGCCCTCAAAATATATGCCCAGGCTTATGAAAAGGACCCGGAGTTTTATTCGTTTGTCCGGACTCTGGAAGCTTATGAGAAATCGCTCGGCGAAGGCACGACCCTCATTTTGCCTGCCGACACGGAGTTCTTTAAGTACCTAAGCCCACAGACAAAAGAATAGGCTTTGACTGCGTACAGTGCAAATATTAGTCAGCAGTTAAATGCTCACATCAGCAGAGAGTAGAATTATTAAGAGAAAAACTCAAATCGCCTTTGGCGTTGTTGGCTACTGATGTAGCATTCAGCGGAAATAACAAAATCGATTCAATATGCAATATCAGGAGCGAAGAGCGAACAAATCAAGGGTTCACTCTTTTGACGCTGGCTGCCTTTTTTCGATAATCTGTGGCCCTGTGCCGGCCCTTGACAACCGATGACATTTTTGTTTATGGGAATCGACAGGATGAATCATGTTCTGGTAATTGGATCTGCTACGATTGACCGGGTTGAGCAACCTGGTATCAGTGCTGTTAAGATGGGCGGTGTAGTCACTTATGCTGGTATCACATTTCGGAAACACGGTTTGCATACAGCTGTGATATCCAACATAGCAACACAAGATGTAGGATTGTTCCGGATACTCCGCCAGCAGAATATTCAGCTTTTCAATGGCGTGACGAAGACCACAACAATGTTTGTAAACCATGTTGATGGAGATGAACGGTGGCAGGAGATGCCCGTTCGTGCAGCACCAATAACCGCGGATCAGTTACAGAGCACTATTCAGCATTTCGATCACATTTACTTGGGGCCACTGCACCCACTTGACATCGAGCGAGAGCTTCTCAGGCTTGCCCCAGAAAAAGGAATTTGGGTTACCCTCGATGTCCAGGGATACGTTCGCCGAGTCGAAAATGGAAAAGTGCGACCAGGTATCTCGGAAGATTTACATGAGGCACTCTTGGCTTGTACAGTGATCGGTGCTGATCGAACGGAACTTCAAGTAATTCTTGACGCTTACCAAATGGGAATTGATGAGCTTATGAATGCGTATAAATTAAGTGAAATAGTTGTTACTAATGGAAGTGATGGCGGGCGTGTCGTGTTGATGTCGGGCGAGGTAGTTAGCTACAAGGCACCGCGGGTCAAATCCGTCGTAGATGCGACAGGTGCTGG
>CBDURK010000318.1:0-3953 GCA_965369645.1 uncultured bacterium
TGATTTTCTGCAGGTTGGTCAATAGCGCCAAACTTTTCTTTATCACTTTGGCCGGGCCCGCCATCCGGAAGTCGTTTACGGCCCAGACCACAACCGGCAAGATCCATGGCAATAGCTGCGTATCCACGCTTAGCCCATAGCTCCGCCCATTCCCTGAAGGCTGTCCCGCCGCCGCCATGTACCAGCACCACGGCTGGAAAGCTGTGGTCTTTCGCAGGTTGACCGGTCAAGGTAGTTGGAGTAGCGTAATAGGCAAAAATGCGAGTTGGCTTGCCTTGATAAGGTCTGCCTTGATAATAAAGTGACCACACATGTCCTTCGCGAGCAAGCCATTCAAAATGCGGGGGCTGACTTAAATCGGCCAGGTCCCAGGGGATTGTTTGAGGTAACGATTTGGCAGGACGGATAACATTACGGCCCTGCTGTGTGCTCAAACAACCGCTGCTCACACATAACAACGTTAGGAAGCAGAGTAACCATTTTCTCTGTAATCTCACTAAGAACATGTCCAGTTCCTTTCCATATTATTTCAGTGCAGCGTTCTATCGAACAGATTCACAAACGATCCATTGGCTCCAATATTTCCAATAGAGGTTGGTAATTATAATCTCTCCTGCAATTGTCGGCAACCCATTACCAATACTGGGGTACACTCTCAAACGAAGCTTAATAATAAAAAATATCTAACACACATTGACTGTAGAATGTTAAGATGGAAAGAAATTAATACCACAACCAATTTCTTGAACTAACGAAAATGAAGCCTTTTCACAAACGCAAATATCGAAGGTTGCTTGTATTCATTCTTCTGGCGACGATTTGCTTTGTGTTCCTCGATCCTGCTAAATTGTTAGAAGACAGGATGGAACCGAAAATTATAGCATTCGTCATCGATTCAGCTTCCAGTATGATGGAGAAAGAACGGAATATCCTAAACCTCTTTGAAGACCTAACTCACGGTCAGGTAGTGCGCAGCATATTGAGAAGATATGGCGAACCTGACAAACTTAATTTTTACAGTGTGGACGATGCACGAGGCAATATTGACGGAGAAAGCTATCTCGACGCTCTTACTCTCATAGGGAATTATCTCCGGGATAATCCACGCGACCGAGTCGTTATAAACATAAGTCTCGGGTCGTATTCTCCCAAACCACTTGAGAGAAAGCTCATCAAAAGCATTCTTGAGCAGGGCGCTGTCGTGGTGGCAGCCGCAGGCAATGACGGCGTAAAGGATTCCATTTATCCGGCAGCCCTGGATGGGGTCATTTGCGTAGGGGCCTCTGGTGGCTCAGTTCGCCGGAATTACTCCAATTATGGCAATATAGATATATTTGCGGATGGAAGCTACCACACAACGCAGATGCTTTCCCTTCCTTCAAATACCGGTATAGAAACTCATACCCGCGCTGTGAAGCTTAATGGAACATCTTTTGCCGCTCCAAAGGTATCCGGCCTGATAGTGAAAATGTTGCAGCTAAAACCTTCCCTTGAAAACCGGCAGATATTGGAGATCATCCAAAACACTTCAGACGAGGTACTCGGTTTTGAGCAAGGTTCCATAAACCGCCTTAATGCTCTTGCTGCAATAAGTGAAAAATATGCAGCCTTGAGACGAGCTGGCCAAGTGTTTATCATAACGCTCGAAGCCATATCCATTATTGTGTTTGTTTGTGTAGGGCTGCTTATTGTCATTCCTATGCCGGAGTTCCTGTTCAGGGTAGTTTTTCCTTCCGGCTGGATGGCCATTAAGATAAGAAGAATTGACAGGATAATGGGCAATGGCAGAAAGCGTCCCAGAGATATCAGGTACATCATCAACTGCTTGTTTCCGGGCTACAGCCGGCTTTTCGAAAGAGCAAACAAAGCTTTGTTCAAAATAGGCTCCCCGGCGGTTAAACATCTGATACGGGCCTATCCGTATAAAGCCTGTAATGAATTTGGGGATTTTACGACATGTATATATAATCTTATAGAAGAGATCGGCGGCAGGGAAGCTGAAGAATTTCTTCGGTCCGAGCAAGAAAGTCAAGATGATATTATTGAACCAGATTCTCAACTGAGGAATGAAAATGGTGCGGCCAGATAAACTGTTTGATTGAATGCAATACTTCACTTATACTGTCCTCGGTAATCTAACACAATCTGGTTTGGGGATTAACTGATGGCGACAATAACAAAAAAAGAACTTATCGACAGAATCACAAAGAAGACTCAATGTAAGAATATTACCTGCAAAGAAATAGTGCAGCAATTCCTCGATGAGATAGCAACGGAGCTTGCTAAGAATAACCGCCTGGAGTTTCGCGACTTTGGCGTCTTCGAAGTCAAAGAACGAGCTGCAAGAACCGCACAAAATCCCAAAACTCTGGAGAAAATCCATGTCCCCGCAAAACGGAAGGTGAAGTTCAAGATGGGGCGGGTGATGAGGGAGAGTATGAACGATAACAAAGCTGAGTAATGCACTATAGTTTTTCCCATCGCTCATAAACAAGTTTGAGTCCAACAGAAATAAGGAGAAGCTGATGATTGGTAAATTCATACCCTTAACCTGCTTACTTGCCGTTTTTGTAATCTTATGTGGCTTCATTGGCGGATCAGCCTCAGCAGAAGAAAATTATATTCCATTGTTTAACGGTAAGGACCTGAGTGGCTGGGTTCCTGTTGGAACGCCAAACGCATTTACTGTTAAGGAAAACTCCATTTACACGACCGGAGCCGGTCCATACCCTTCGTGGCTTCGCACCGAGAAAGAATATGAAAACTTTGTTCTCCGTTTCGAGTACCGAACGGACGGGTGGTACGAAGGCGGTATTTTGATTCATGCCCCGCTTGATGGGCCGGGATCTAAAATCGGATTTAAACTCCATCTGCGGCATGACCAGAAAGAATATGGAACCAGGTCTCCAGGAGCCATTTACGATGCCGCCGCACCTCGCAGTATCGCTAATTTGCCTTCTGGCCAATGGAATCGATGCGAAATAATATGTAACTGGCCCCGACTGCGAATCTCGTTTAACGGGACAGTCATCCATGATATCGATATGGAAGCTGATGAAGCGCTTAGATATAGAATGCGCAAAGGTTTTATAGGTATTCAGAACATTGGGTGCAAAGCTTCTTTCAGAAATATTCACATCCGGCCACTTCCTGGTAAGGAGAAATGGATTAATCTGTTCGGATCCGGTATGGACAGATTCCGCACGCAAGGAGAGGCGGATTGGCATATCCAAAAAGATGTCCTCACCGGTAAGGGCGAAGACGGTACGGCGATTACTAAGGAAGAATTTGAGGGGCCGTTCGAACTCCAGGCATGGGTTAAGACTATTGTTAATGGAAATGGCGGTGTGCTGTTCAATTATGGAAATCGCGGCGTTGAGATACAATGCTTTAATTCTCCGGACAGTACGAATCCCACCGGCAGTATCTATGGTATTGCTTCTGCGAAACGGGTTGTTAGTTATGATGAGGAATGGTTTCTGCTGCAAATCTTCAATAATGGGCCCAAAGCTATGGTAATGGTTAATGGCGAAAGGGTCTGTGAAACCAATAAGCTCAAACCTCCATATAAAGGCGGTATCGCTTTTCAGCAACATACGCCGGGAGCTGTGATTCTCTATCGAGGCGCCAGGATTAAGAAGCAATAGATCTCTTGAAATTGGCACCCTTAAGGGTGGTAAAATCCGCGAGTAAATCACAAAAACAATCGTAAAGCTACTTATCCACGCAAAAGGATTCATTTTTGCCCTTTCGAAAAATTGGGTTTGATTGGCTTTGTTTTGGGTTTGAATTGGCTTTAATTGGGTTTGTTTTGGCTTAAATTGGGTTTGTATTGGGTTTGTTTTTTGGTGGCCAGAATGGCCATTTTCTTCATAAATCCTTGCTATAAATATACATGCGCACATTACATCATTCCTGAAATTGGGTTTGTTTTGCATAAAAGGCTTATAAAT
>CBDURK010000319.1:0-3952 GCA_965369645.1 uncultured bacterium
ACTAAAATATGCACCTTCTTTTGGCATGTTTCGCCAGCACGCAGGCAAGGATCCAATCGACCAGCTTAAATTTATGGCCGACCAGGGTTTTTCCGCCATGTTCGATAACGGAATGATGAGAAAGCCAAAAGACCTTCAGAAAAAAATAGCAAAAGAAACGCAGCGTTTGGGTATGACAATAGGGCCGTTTGTTCTATATGCTGATTTCGGCGTAAAATCATTTGTTACCCGGGATAAGGAAAAACGAGAAATGCTCGTAAATAAGATGAAAGATGGTGTCGAGTTCGCTAAAAGAGTCGGTGCCAAATGGGCGCTTGTAGTACCGGGCCATTTCGATGAGGGCCTTGAGTGGGACTATCAGACCGCTAACGTAATCGAGAACCTGAAGTATTGTTCCGAAGTATGTGAGCCGTCCGGACTTGTAATCGTCCTCGAGCCTCTCAACGCATGGACGAACCATCCGGGCCTGTTCCTGACAAAAATTCCACAGGCATATCAGATTTGCCGGGCGGTAGGCAGCCCTTCCTGTAAGATTGTCAATGACATTTATCACCAGCAAATCACCGAAGGCAACCTTATTCCGAATATCGATATGGCATGGGATGAAATTGCTGCTTTTCATCTTGGCGATAATCCGGGGCGTAAGGAGCCAACAACCGGAGAAATTAATTACAAAAACATTTTCAAACATCTCTATAAAAAAGGTTACAAGGGTGTATTATGTATGGAACATGGCAGAAGCAAACCGGGCAAGGAAGGTGAGAAAGCTGTTATTGAAGCTTATAGAACTTGTGATAATTTCTAAGCCGGTTGCTTCTGTAAAATATCGGGGGAGTGTAAACTAAATATGAAATCAATTTAGTTGAAAGGGTTTATTGATGAAGAAAATATCAAACTTAAAAACAAGTAGTATTTCGCGAAGGGATTTTATCAAGACCTCGGCGGCTGGCGCGGCGACGGTTCTGGCCGGTAAAAACGTCATATTCGCTGCACCAGCCGGAAGGAAGTTGCGCATCGCTCTGATTGGGTGTGGCGGTCGTGGTAATGGGGCTTTGGCAAACTGCCTGGATGCCGGCGCACACATCGAGAATTTGGAGTTGGAAGTCGTAGCGACGGCTGACTGGTTCAAGAATAAGGCTGAGGCGACCGGCGAAAAATATAATGTTCCGGCATCAAGATGCTTTGGCGGCGCCGATGCTTATAAGAATCTCCTCCATACGAACGTTGATGTTGTGTTGATAGCTACGTCTCCGAATTTTCGACCCGTGCATTTTGAAGCTGCCATCAAGGCAGGCAAACATGTTTTCATGGAAAAGCCAGTCGCTGTTGACCCGCCCGGAGGCCGCAGGATTATCGAGGCCGGTGAACTGGCAAAGAGCATGGGCCTGGCGGTTGTAGCCGGAACACAACGCCGTCATCAGGCAAGCTACCTCCGTACTCAGTATGCCATTGAGCGTGGTGCAATTGGCAAAATAGTTGGTGGTTGTATCTGGTGGTGCGGTGGAGCATTGTGGTACAGGACTCAGAAACCGAACGAGAGCGATGCGGACTATTTAGTACGCAACTGGGTCAGCTTTACCGAGATGTCGGGTGACCACATCGTTGAGCAGCATGTCCACAACCTCGATGTTGCGAACTGGTATATCGGGCATCCCCCGGAAAATGCACTTGGCTTTGGTGGTCGTGCTCGCCGTAAGACCGGAGACCAGTTCGACTTTTTCAGTATCGACCTGGATTATGGAGATGGAGTTCATATTCACAGCATGTGCCGTCAGATTAACGGTACCGATGGCGGAGTTAAGGAGTTTTTCAGAGGAACCGAAGGACAGAGCATGGGCGGCGGTCGCCTAAAAGGAAGGGATATAAGCACGCCGGACTTCCCCGAGCATAAGGGGCCGTACTGCCAGGAACATGTTGACCTGCTCAACAGCATTCTTAAAGAGAAGCCGCTTAACGAAGCCCGCAACGTTGCCGAATCTACACTTACTGCGATTATGGGTAGAATTTCCGCCTATACAGGCAAAATGGTCAGGTGGACGGACATCACCGAGAATAAAAATTCACAGTGGTACAATCTTACTATTAAACCGACCGCTGAAGATTTCGAAAAGGGTGAGGTTGAGGCTCCGCTGGATGATATTGCTGCGGTTCCGGGCAGAGATAAATGAAAATAAATTTTCACTGTTGATGAGGCTGTAACTGTCCGCCGAAGGGTGGCAAATCAGCTTTGTATTATTAGTAAAAAAAAAGTCGCGCCGTAAAAGGTGCGACTTTTTTATTTATAAGTTTAATACCTTACCTTCTGAAGCAGGTATTATATGAATCGTTGGAAGTGCGATTATTCAACTTCAATTATTTTTGTAAATCTTATCAAAGTACCCTTTGTCGGTCGATGCGGCTCTATTGTTCCAACGAGGCCGACTTTCTTATCTATAAGCTTACTGAGCCCAACCTGCGAGATGGGGCCGCTCGGTAACGCATAGCATATCGTTCTACCCGAATCATTGACTATACGGTAGTTCCCGGGACCATAGATTGTGAAATATTTAAGCTTGCCAACTACAGCAAAGTTATCCAAATTTTTCAATTTTGCCAGTTTTTCAGTCCGGGTTTTAGCTATCCGCTCTCTGATATTCTTCAATTGCTCGTCCTGGAGCCTAACTTCTTTATCTACTATCCGAACTAATTCAAGGCTCTTTATCTGCTTAAGCACAGACTGGGCGTAGAGTGCAGCTTTGCCGGCTGTTTTGTTCTCGGCAATCTTCATGAGCTTCTTTTTTATCTCGGTGTAGTTTTGTTTTCCTATTGGTTTAGTCCGCTCGGCCTGGACCTGTTCTTGCAGGGCACGATATTTTGCAAGCAATGTCTCAGGTGTGTCAGGCTCCGGAGCTACTACTTCCTTAGGAACCTCTTTGGGTACAGTTGTTGGTTGAACTACGGTCGGTTTTACTGCCGTCGGTTTTACTTCTGTCGGTTTTGCTACGGTCGGCTTAACAGTTGGCGGCTTGACAGTCGTGGTGGGCATTTCAACCGGCTGGCCAGGAAGCTGCTTTGTATAATTGATGCTTACCCAAAGATAGGCAAAAGATAGAGGGGCTATTTTATAATAATCGTCCTTCTGCTCGCCTAATAACTTAACTTTGTCACCCCGGTCGAGCTTTCCCTGCAGGTACGTGGAATGTAACGGCTCTACATGGTCTGACCCGGCATAGACACGGACTCTGTCACCGGTAACAGTGCCAACAGTAGTATTGGCCGAGTCAATACTGACATATTGTATTGAAATCCAGGAGAAACTTCCCGGCGGTGGAACGATACGGGCCCAGCTAAATTGTTTGCCGATTACTTTTACTTTATCTCCCTGGTTAAGCTTGCTGCAGTCGTAAAAATTCGTACCTGGGCCGGAGCGAACGTAAACATTATCTCCGGTTATCTCGGCCATATACGGAAAAGATTGAGTGCCGGCTCCGCCGGAGCTGCTGGTAGTTTCCTGGGCAAAGCCGATGGATACTAAAGACGTTAAAATAATAATAGCAAATAATTTTATGTAAGATTGCATTTTTCATTTCTCCCAAAAAACAGGTTTCTTTACCCCAAATTTAGAAACAACAAAACCGCTAAATAACTCTTCGTCGCATCAAATTAGCAACCAATGGGCTTACTGTCAACTTTTTTATTCTCATAGTTCGGGGTTTTCTCATATGGTTTTGTCTCGGATATATTTGTGGCAATTGGGTTTGAATTGGCTTTGCCTTTTAAATGATTAGTGATTAATGATGATTGATTATTGGCTTTGATTGGCTTTGTTTTCACAAAGTCACAATACGATTTTATCGTCATAACTCTCTGTAAATATATGCTTTGCATCAATCTTGGCCTTTCATCAAATTGGGTTTGAATTGGGTTTGAATTGGCTTTGTTTTTGGCTTTATTGGCTTTGAATTGGGTTTGT
>CBDURK010000320.1:0-3893 GCA_965369645.1 uncultured bacterium
ATTGAAAAGAGGCAGGATCGGTTACGGCCCTGCCTCTTTTCAATCTATTTTTTTTATTACGGATTGACATTGTGTTTACTGCTATGTACATGAACTGTTGACAGGCCGTGAATATTTGAAATACTCATATTATATCTTTACATAGTTCGATAACCGTCGAATTAAATAGATTGGCAAGTTATCTAACATTTCGTAATGGCTCAAATTGAGGTTAGAATCAGAAAATATCACCAATTTCTCTCAATGTTCGATACTCTCAATAATCTGCAACCAGCTGATATTTGGTTTCCTGTCATGTTATTCCAAGTTTTGGTTCGGTAAAATTTCAGTCGATTTAAACCCAATCTACCAAATCCCAAAATTTCATATTGCGTCAGCACATCCAATAAATTTTCAGTCCTTCCAAATTCCACCATCAGGCACGATTCACCATTGAGGCACTTGCAAAATATTATAGATTTGCGTATGCAGTATGTTATTGAGAATATCATATGTTCTGTCCTTTTTGGAACAATTTCACGATTCTTGGCGATTAATCGGGATAATCGTATCCCGTCTAAAAGATGCAAAAATTTATTTTATACTGAAAGGTTTCCTATGAAAGAATTGCACATTTCAACCGAAAAAATTGTTGATTGTTTAAACGACGGTGTTTATGTGTGTGATCACAACCGTCGGATTGTAAGAAGAACCGGGCAAAAGCCATCTGGGAAGACGCAAAGTTCAAAAGCGTAGATTTTAGGGCGGTCGGCAACGAAACCGGTTGGTATTTGGAGTTGACAGCGGGTGAACAGGTTGTGTTCGTTGGTTACTATGGAAACATCACCCATACGTTTGTTACTCCGGAACCGTTAGTCGATCAGCACGCACGGACAACATCCTATAAGATTCAAGACGCTCAGCACGATCTCAAGATTCTGATCGATGGCCGGTCCTGCAATGATTCCATGAGCGGCGAGACGTTCGAAACCACCGTTACAGTGACATTGGACAGGAAGGAATATCGAGGATGCGGCAAGGCGCTGCATTGAAGCCTTATAGGCTGGCCGCAACTGATTCGGAGAAGAGTATGTGACCTGTGATATATCGGTTCTACAAATTATGATGGAATATGCATCCTACATTGGTGTGCCTGAATCTGATATTTCCGAAGGCCGCGTGTATGCTGTTAAGCAGAAGAGTGCTGAAAAGGATCACCTCTTTCCGCATAACTTTTTTCTGGTTGCTCGCATCGATGGGAAGATAACTCATAGCTGGTAAGAGCGGTTGTCCCGGTACCTGCTGAATCGCTGGATGAACCGTTTTTAAGTGAAAATGGAGTTGATATTATGCTGGTTATTACCCGCCCAGTACTTTTTACGTTGTTTGAACTTTTACTCTCAATATATAACGGCCTTAGTTTATGCAGGAAAGCCGGAGTCAAATCCCCTTCAGAAATGAATGCTTTACGATTTGCCGGATATTCCATCACTTCTTTAGCATTACGGAATTTGCCGATGTTGGGATGGACATTTCTGGCCACCTTTTTGGCTGCGGCCGCCTTGCCGGTCTCGATAGCTTCGGCGGCCGATGTTTTTACAAAGGATAAAGATTTGGAAGGTTCAGTGGTGGGGGTTACCGCCGAAGGCGTGGAGTTTGAGACTATCTACGGTAAAGGGACAATCGTCATTCCCTGGGCGGATGTCCAACACATCCGGTCGGATAAGGAATTTTTGATTCTGAACGCAGAGTCGGATACCGTTGTTGGACGAATCTGGGGCATGGAAGATGGCCAATTGCTTGTCGGCGAAAGTTTCGAGACTGTCACGAGCATCCCCGTGGAGCAGATTTTACGCTCGATAACGCGCCAGCAGTACGATACGTCCAGACTGGACAGGCTGCGCGTCCGCTATCGTTATTGGACCGCAAATTTCGATCTGGCATTTGGCTTTACCGATGCCACCACGGACACAACGTCTTTGTCAACGGTGCTTGAACTGCGGTGCGAGAAAAAGCCATTCGATTTTTTCTTCGGCGGCTACTATTTTTTCCAAACTTCCAAAGAGTCCGGTGAAAGTCGCGTTACCGATAAAAATCGTCTCCTGGGGCGCACAAGGTTAGACCGCGACCTGTCGGACCGCACCTTCGCCTTCGGCCAGCTCACGGCCGAATACGACGAAATCCAGAATTTGAGCCTGCGAACCGATCCGGTTGTGGGAGTCGGTTACCGATTCGTCGACCGCGAAAAACTTACCATTTCAGGCCGCAGCGGTCCGGGCTATGTTTACCAGCGCTACTTTGGTGGTGATACGGAAAACTATTTCACCATTCTTTTTGGTGGGGACCTGGAGGCGGACCTGCCTTACGGTTCGAAGTTCAGATGGGGTGCCGAGTATCTGCCGGAAGTTTCCGATTGGCAGGGCAACTACCTGATTCGCACTTTCGCCAACTGGACCATGCCGATCATTGGCTGGCTGGATTTCAAAATTGCTATTATCAATACATACAACAAACGTCCGGCAGACGACACCGAGCGAAACACGTTCACGACAACAGCCGGACTTTCGTTTAGATTCTAAAAAACAATCAAAGGAGGTAAGATAATGAAATTCAGCATATTCCTCATTCGTTTCATTACGATTTTGCTCACAATTGCGCTTGTTGTGACCAGCGCAAGTGCGCAAGAAGCCTCTTCGGTAGAATCCACATCAACACGGCCAAAGGATGACTATTCTTTGGAAAGCGATATCCCCAATAATCCGCTAAGGCCACCGGATACGTCCAGCCCTCGGGCGACGATGCAAAGCTTTTTAGAATATATCAACCGAGCCTATCGTGTATTGATGAAGGCCCATCGCAAAAACTTAAAAACGCCCGGATTATTTGCCTCGGAATCGGTTCAGCAAATGGCACAACACGCAGAGGTACTCTTCGCGCGCGGTGTCTATTGTCTAAATTTGAGTAAGGTTCCGAAGGCCTTAATGCCCGATGCAGGGTACGAGAGGGCACTCGAGCTAAAAGAAATTTTTGACCGCATCGAACTGCCGCCCTTCCATCTGATACCCGATGCCCAGGGCGTCGAAAAGAAGGAAGGACAGGAAAAGATAGCCGAGTTTGGCCGCTGGCGGGTGCCCAATACGGATATCGTTATCGCCAGGGTCGAAGATGGTCCCCGCAAAGGGCAATATCTCTTCACCCCCCAAACAGTCGCCCGTCTGGGTAAGTTCTATGCGAAGGTGAAAAATCTGCCTTACAAGTCAAACGTATTTATATCGCATGACTTTCTTGAATTCTATATTAGCACTCCCGGACGGCTGCTGCCGCCCAAGTGGAGCCGATGGTTGCCTGCCTGGTCAAATGCCGAGTACCTTGGCCAGACCATCTGGCAATTGTGTGCCATGACAGTGTTGATGTTGTTGGTATTGTTGTTTATAATAGCGCTCTTCCGGAGGCTTCGGCAACGGGCAGCAATGCTTTCGCCTGCAAAACGCCGTTGGAGATGGGTTTTGTTTATCCTGGTTGCTTTAGGGACGATCATATTTATAAAGTTTGCGGGCGAGCAGATCAATGTAACCGGATCAGTACTCGGAGTGTTACGTAACATCTTTTCTCCGTTATTTTGGTTTTTGTTGGCAACGGCGGCCGTTTTTGCCGGAAATGCGATAGCGGAAACAATTATTGCGTCGCCAAAGATTGATCCGGAGGGCATTCAAGCATCGTATTTACGGGCTTTATTTGGGGCTGTTGGCTTTTTAGTGGCGGCGACGGTTTTTTTCTATGGGCTCTCTCGTGTCGGCGTTTCATTGATACCCCTTTTGACCGGTCTGGGCGTCGGCGGTCTTGCCGTCGCCCTGGCAGTTAAACCGACGATTGGAAATATCATTGGCAGCTTCACGATTTTTTTGGACAAACCG
>CBDURK010000321.1:0-3892 GCA_965369645.1 uncultured bacterium
CGCCCTTGACATCAGACCTGCCAATCCGTAAAGTGGCCTCAATGGCAAAAACCCTATACATAATCGACGGCCACGCGCACATTTACGCCGCATATTACGCCCGGATGCGGCCCATGACCAGTCCGTCCGGAGAATTGACAACAGCCACGCTCATCTTCACAACTGCCATGATAGGCCTCATCCAGCGGCAAAAGCCGGATATGCTCGTTGTGGCTATGGACAGCAAAGAAAAAACCTTCCGCAGCGATATCTACCCCGAATACAAAGCCCACCGCAAGCCGATGCCGGATGATATGCCAGCTCAGATAGACCGAATTGAGCAGATTCTAAAAGCGATGAACGTCCCCATCCTCCGCATAGGCGGCTTTGAGGCCGATGATATAATCGGAACATTGGCGAAAAAAGCCTCCGCGGAAAATATCGACTCGTATATCTGTTCCAAAGATAAGGATATGCTCCAGCTTCTTGACGAGCATACCTGTATGTATAATATCAAAACCGGCAATGTTACAAATCCACAGACAATGCTTGCTGATATGGGAATATCACCGCACCAGTTCATCGACTGCCTCGCTCTTCAGGGCGACACCGCCGACAACATACCCGGCGTACCAGGAGTAGGAGAGTTTAATGCAATTAAGTGGATACAAAAGTACCAATCTCTTGATAATCTCTACGAACATGCAGAAGAATTAAAAGGAAAGCGAGCGGAGAGCTTACGGAACAGTAAAGATCTGGCTTACCTTAGCAAAAAACTGGCAACTATCGATTGCAATGTTCCGATTCAGCTTGACCACAGTGATTTGGCCCTGAAGAAATTCAACGAACCCGAGCTGACCCGCCTCTTCACCGAGCTTGGCTTCACTCGCCTTCTCTTACAATTAGGCCTCACCGATATCGAGCAACCCGGTGGTGCCGCGACTGTTGACAGAGCCGCGAATGTTAATGAGCGGTCATTACTAAACGCCGGACAACCCGCTTCAATGAAAACTATCGAGCACGATTATCGTTTAATCGACTCAGAAGAAAAATTCGATACTTTCCTTGCCGAATTGAAAAAGCAAATTTTGTTCGCCATCGATACCGAAACAACTTCTATTAACGCTATGCGTGCCGACCTGGTTGGGATCAGTTTTTCCTGGCTGGCAAGCAAGGCTTTCTATCTTCCAATAAAGGCCCCGCTCGGCTCAAAACATCTTGATATAAAAATGGTTCGTCAGAAACTCGCGCCTATACTTGCAGACAAAAACATAAATAAAATCGGCCAGAACATCAAATACGATATGCACGTCCTCGAAAACGCAGGTCTGCCTCTCAAAGGAATCCACTTCGATACCATGGTCGCTTCTTATTGTCTCGACCCTGCCCGAAGCCATTCGATGAACAACATGGCCGCCGATTTCCTGAATTACGACTGTGTCCCAATCTCGGACCTTATAGGCAAAGGCAAAAACCAGCTAACTTTCGATATGGTCGATACCGCCACAGCCTGTGAATACGCCGCCGAAGATGCCGACATAACCTTCCAGCTTTATACATACTTAAAAGCTCGCCTTGATAAGGAGCCTCAGCTTAACAAATTATTCGAGGAAGTCGAAATGCCCCTGGTCTCGGTCCTGGCAACGATGGAACACAACGGCGTCTCGCTGGATACGGGCTTGCTGAGAAATATGTCCGGCCAAATCAGCGAAGCCCTCGAAAAACTCACAGAGAAGATTTATGAACAATCCGCCTCGGTCTTTAATATCGATTCTCCAAAACAACTCGCCGAAATTCTCTTCGACAAGCTCAACCTGACTTCTCTCCGCACAGGCAAGGCCGGCCGTAGCACCGATGCCGCCGTTCTCGAACAGCTCCGCGTTCAGCATCCAATCGCTGATTTAATCCTGCAATACCGAACTTTAAGCAAACTACAGAATACTTACGTGGAAAAACTCGGCTTGCTGATAAACCCAAGAACAAACCGTCTTCATGCCTCATTCAACCAGACAATAACATCAACAGGCCGGCTTAGCTCCAGCAATCCGAATCTTCAAAACATTCCGATTCGTACAGAACTTGGCCGAAAAATCCGCGGCGCTTTTATCACCGAAAATGAATCTGATTGCATCTTAAGCTGCGATTATTCACAAATAGAGCTTCGCCTACTGGCACATTTTTCAAAGGATCGTGCCATGATGGCCGCCTTCACCGACGACAGGGACATTCATCGTTTCGTCGCTTCGCAGATTTACGATTGTGCGATTGAAGATGTAACCAGCGAGATGCGCTCAAACTGCAAAGCCGTGAATTTCGGCATCATCTACGGCCAGGGGCCATTCGGACTTTCGCGGACGATTGGCATAAGCCAGGGCGAAGCCAAAAAATTTATAGAAGACTATTTCTCCCGCTACAGCTCAATCCGAAAATTTATGGACGACTGCATCGCCCTCGCTAAGCAGACCGGCTATGCTGAAACCATTTTGCACCGCCGTCGAAAAATCCAGAACCTCTCCAGCAAAAACGCAGGCAAACGTTCACAAGCTGAGCGCCTCGCAGTCAACACTGTTATTCAGGGCTCTGCCGCCGATTTAATAAAAGTAGCTATGATAACTATTCAGCAAAAAATCAAAGCCGAACAATTACCCGTTCGTATGATCCTTCAAATTCACGATGAGCTGGTTTTCGAACTGCCCGCAGCCGATGCCGACAACCATGCAAAATGGATTGAAGAGGAAATGATTAGCGCTATCAGTCTTGATGTCCCGCTAAAGGTGGATATTACCAAAGGCCCAACCTGGCTCAACGAGAAATAGCAGGGCCTACACAAGATTAAGTATAGGCCCTTTTAAAAATCAGTTATTTCAAGCACAAAATTAATTGTAACTTATTGTTTACTGTGCGAGCGGATACAGACGAATATTATCGAAGTACATCATACCTGCACCACCGGCAATCGGATTGGCTCTGTCACCAAGACCAAGTGTAATCGAAGTTACATTGGTAAGGTTCACACCCTGATCGGCAAATGCCTGTAAGTCGATATTCCATTGAGTCCAGGAAGTTCTCAGTGCCGCATCAGGATTATCATTAGTGACCACAGCGCTGTCGTTTAGAGCAACATACAAAGGCTCGGTGGTGTTAGCCGATCCGCCTCTGAACCAAATCGTCAGTGTGTTCACACCATTGACTGTCCAGTCACGATTGGAAGTTAATGTCAAAGTCGCTTCAGATTTGCCGACAGCATTGTCATAGGCAAGCGGCATCGACTGATTACCACCGTGAACGATGGACTGCTCGGCAAAAGGAGGATTGGCATGGCCAACGATAGAACCGTTTGCAGCCGGATTGTCGAATCCGTCTATCCAGACCATAAATATCCTGTTGCTATTGGGGTCATCAGGATTCAGATCATTGTAGCTCTCCATATCGTCTATGATAAGGAAGTTAGCCGTAGTAAAGCTCCAGAGGGGCCCAGTCCAGGGGCTGTCGGCGTTGGTGTTATTGGCCTCATCAATCCGCCAGTAGTAAGTAGTATTCCATTCAAGGTCACCTGGGTCATAGCTTTCGGAACCAAGGTTTCCGCTGCCTTTAAGCTCAAGTGAACTTGCATCGGCGCCAAAATAGACTTCATGCGAAGCACCTAAGCCCGGTTCCCAGGTAAGAACAGGCGTTTGCGTTACATCCACGGCGCCATTAGCCGGGTTAAGTGCCACAACAGCACCTTCGGTCGTGAAACTCCAGACGTTACCTTTAAATGTATCGACGGCATCAAATTCATCGACTCTCCAGTAGTAAGTCTCGGCTTGTTCAAGCGGGCCCGGAGTATGTGTTGCGCTTCCTTTTGGAAGCCCTCCGGCTGCATTGCTTACGTCATCAAAATTATCGCCGAAGTACACAGTGTGCACTTTGG
>CBDURK010000322.1:0-3870 GCA_965369645.1 uncultured bacterium
TCGCAATTGAGCATGCTTAAATCGCTCGTTGAGCCGGTGGAAGAAATGCAGCGTGAGGCTAAGGACCTTCAAGAGCTGTTCGAAATGGCATCAGATGAATCAGATGAGGATGAACTGGCACAGTTGGAGGAAGACCTGAGCGCACTTGTCAAAAGGTGTGAACAGGTCGAATTATCGGGATTGCTATCCAGGCCCGAAGATATGAAGAACAGCTTCTTCAGCATTCACGCCGGGGCAGGAGGAACGGAGAGCTGCGATTGGGCGAACATGCTGCTTAGAATGTACACGCGATATTTCGAGGCAAACAAATATAAATTCCAGGAGCTTGATATCACCCCGGGAGAAGAGGCCGGTATCCGGTCGATAACTCTGCGAGTGAGCGGGCCTTTTGCGTTCGGTAAGCTCTCATGTGAGACCGGGGTGCACAGGCTGGTAAGAATAAGTCCGTTTGACTCACAAAAAAGGCGGCATACAAGTTTTGCAGCGGTGGACTGCATTCCGGAATTCGATGAGGACATCGATATTGAAATAAACGAGGAAGATATTCGAATCGACTTCTATCGGGCAAGCGGGGCCGGGGGACAGCATGTGAATAAGACCAGTTCGGCGGTACGTATTACACACGAGCCAACAGGTATCGTCGTGCAGTGCCAGAACGAAAGAAGCCAGCATAAGAACAAGGCCCAGGCGTTAAAAGTGCTCAAAGCCAGATTGTATATGCTCGAAGAGCAAAAGCGCGACGCCGAGGTTGCCAAACTCTACGGCACAAAGGGTGAAATCGCATGGGGAAGCCAGATACGAAGCTATGTTATGCAGCCCTACCAAATGGTCAAGGACCATCGAACCGGCTACCAGAGCGGTAATGTCGAGGCGGTATTGGACGGAGAACTCGACGGATTTATCGAAAGCTATCTGCGACATCGAACTAAAAACAAACAAAAGTAAACAGGAGCACCTAATAAAATGAAAGATATTATTGAGGTAGAGTTAAAGACACGGACAGTTGATCCGGCAAAATGCCAGACAGACTTGCTTGCGGTGGGACTGTTTTCAGATGCCAAGGGGCTTGATAAACTAAACGCACAACTCGACAGTAAGCTTGACGGAGCTATCGAGCGGCTGATTAAATTAGGCGATTTCAAAGCAAAAAAGGGAGCAAGTACAATCGTTTACGGCAACGACAGCACAGGAGCCAAAAGGATTATGCTGGTCGGTTTAGGTGAAAAGAAAAAAGCAACGCTTGAGACGATTCGCAAAGCGGCATCATGCGCAGCAAAAAAGTCGGTGGAAATGAAAATAGAAGCAGTCAGCCTGGCGCTGCATAAGGCATTCGGCGGACGATTCGATTTATCTACAATGGGCAGGGCTGTAGCGGAAGGAGTATATTTCGGCAGTTATCGCTACGATGAGTTTGTTACCGAGAGCGAAAACGGACGCGCGGATTCGCTCAAGGTTGAGCTAATTGATTCCGAATCGTCAAAAACACGAACATTAAACAAAGGTCTTTTGAGAGGAATAGCTATCGGCAAGGCCCAAAGCTATGCACGGACAATAGCAAATCGGCCGGCCAATGTCATAAGTCCGCCTGAGCTGGCAGCCGTCGCAAAAGAGCTTAGTCGCGATTCCAAAAACCTAAGCTGTACCGTTTTCGATGAAAACCAGATGGCCGCAAAGGGTATGGGCGGAGTGCTCGCAGTCGGCTCCGGTTCACAAAACAAGCCGAGATTTATTATTTTGAAATACAATCCGTCCTCCAAATCCGCAAGCCGTCTGCCGACAATTGGTCTGGTGGGCAAAGCGGTAACTTTCGATTCGGGCGGGATAAGCATAAAACCGGCCGCCAATATGGACCAGATGAAATTGGATAAAAGCGGCGGTATTGCGGTGCTGGCCACAATGAAGGCTTTGGCGGAATTGAAACTGCCTGTCAATGTTTACGGTATAATCCCGTCGGCGGAAAATCTGCCGAGCGGATCGAGTTATCGACCCGGTGACATTATTACAACCTTCAGCGGCAAAACCGTGGAAGTGCAAAATACCGACGCCGAAGGCAGGATGATACTGTGCGACGGTATTCACTATGCCGTTAAGCAAAAATGCGACATTATAATCGACGTTGCGACATTAACCGGCGCCTGTATGGTTGCTCTTGGAAAATATAAGGCCGGTTTGATGGGCAATGACGACAAACTGATAAAGCAGCTTCAAAAAGCCTCTAAAGAGAGTGGTGAAAAGATATGGCATTTGCCAAGCGGTGAGGAGTACGCAAATGAAATGAAAAGCAAGATAGCCGACCTGAAGAATATCGGCAGCAAATGGGGAGGGGCCTGCACAGCGGCTGCCTTTTTAAGGCAATTTGTCGGCGATACAAAATGGGCACATCTGGATATTGCCGGGATGGACATGTTTAGTACGGCTACCGAATATTCGGCGGAAGGCTCAACCGGATTCGGCGTGCGGCTGCTTACTACTTATCTTATGAATCTAACGTCAAAGAAAACCTGATAAGAAGCAGGTAGAGCCAAGACAAAAAACGAATAATAATCAATGAAAACCTATATAGTTATGGGTCAAAGAAATGGCTAAAAAAAACAAGACCATAGATACCGAGAGAATCATAAAAGCAGTTAAGGAAATACTCATAGCGGTCGGTGAAGATACCGAACGCGAGGGTTTAAAGAAAACACCGGAACGAGTGGCAAGGATGTACGTCGAACTTTTAGGCGGAATGCATGAGGACGTCAAAAAGCACCTTGAAAGCACTTTTACCGAAAACTACGACGAAATCGTCCTGCTGCGTGACATCCCATTTTACAGCATCTGTGAGCATCATCTAATGCCGTTTATCGGCTCAGCCCATGTCGCCTATTTGCCTACGGGAACGGTTCTTGGTGTCAGCAAATTAGCCCGTATCGTGGACTGTTTTGCCCGGCGGCTTCAGACCCAGGAAAGGCTGACTTTCCAGATAGCCGATTTCTTAATGGAAAGCTTAAAGTCGCAGGGAGTCGCAGTTATACTTGAAGCTTCCCATAGCTGCATGACCATTCGCGGCATAAAAAAGCCCGGCTCAGTAATGGTAACATCGGCGCTTCGCGGATTATTCAGGAGGGATCCGAAAAGCCGAAGTGAAGTATTAAGCCTGATGCATCGCAGCAACAAGTAAGGGATTTTCTTTATGCATAAGCTTACCAGGCAGGTGCGGTTTTCGATTAATCCTTTTTTAGCTGAAAAGAGTGAAGGATTCAACTCGTATGCATCCAGGCCGGCCGGGGATGGACTTTCAATATTCCTGGAATTATCAGTCGAAGTAATCGGTAAGGTTGAACCGGCCACGGGATTTGTCGTTAATGTGACCGATATTGACAACAATGTTCGTAAATTTGCCGTGCCGGTTTTCGCAGAGCAAATAAAACAGGATTTTCGCCGGGCACAACATATCGGTTTTTTTGCATTGGCTGAACTTTTAAGATCAACATGGAATATATTAGCCGATAAATTCGAGGCAGCACAATTAAGTAAATTGAGCCTGAAGCTGAATCCTTTCAGGAAGATGGCTATAGATATGAAAGATTTTGAGATGGTTTATTTTAGTGAGAAATTCGAATTTGCAGCGATGCATAAACTCTGGAACGATGATTTCTCGGAGAAACGAAATCTTGAAGTTTTCGGCAAGTGCGCAAATCCCGCCGGACACGGCCACAACTATATTGTCGAGGTCACGATTAAGACGCCGATAAGTAAAAACGGCTTCCATATCTGCGATTTCGAAAAGATCGTGGACAACGATCTGATAAAACTCGTTGACCATAAGAACTTAAATGCCGACGTCAGTCATTTCAGCAAAACCATTCCCACAGTTGAGAATATTAC
>CBDURK010000323.1:0-3870 GCA_965369645.1 uncultured bacterium
AAGACTTACCCTTAATCAAAACCCTGTCTTGCTGGGAATTTATGCAAAGAGCGAATCGTTCATTGAATACGTCCGAGTTGCTTACTTATTCCTGCTTATAGTCAACGCTGAAAATGTATATCAGCAAAATCCATAAAACGCTGCCAGTCATACTCGGTTAGGTTATGGCCGCCTGAACGAACGTGATAACCGATGGTGCCTTTTTGAACAGGCTGGTCAAGACCCGGCATCTGTCGGACACCCAGTCCCCTGAGATCCAGCAAGCGATAAACACCGCCGGCATATCTGCACGCTAAAAACTCACCTCGCGGGTCGGCCCATAAATCCCCGTCAGCACTGGTTACATATACCGGACGCGGAGCCATCAGGGCAATAAGCATGTGCTGGTCAACCGGCAGGTCGTCTTCTTCTCCGTTGTATTTTTTGAAATTCTCGCAGAACCAGTGTGGAAAGCTCGTATTAATACGCTTAACGGTTTCTCCGAAAGCCCTGCGGCTCAGCGCCGCCCCGCCGCACCCGGAGTTGTTGGAAATCACAAAGGCGAAACGCTCATCCCGCGCCCCAGCCCAAAGGGACGTCTTGCCCAAACGCGAATGGCCCAATACAGCAACACGCTTATTATCGATATTATCGTCGCTCTCAAAATAATCCATTGCACGACTCAAACCCCACGCCCAGGCGCCAATTGAACCCCAGGCGTCGGACGCACGTTTACCGTCGATTAGTTTATCAAAAACCGGGTGTACTCCATTTTTAAAACCATCGTGAAAATCCGGGTCGATATCACCATAATAAATTGTTGCCAGGCCATATCCCCTCTTTAAAATCTTTTCGACATGAAATCTCGAACTGCTTCGGCCCCGAGACTCCTCGTCTGCACGGTTCTTTACTACTCCAGCGCTTTTCGAACGCATCCACCTTTCAGAAAGTTTGATTGCAGGATCCAAGTGTATGGTATGATTGCCGCCGAAGTTCAGAAGAACAAAGACCGGAGCAGGCTTTTTGGAGGCATTCGGCAGATAGATAAGGATGTCCATTGTTGATCCATCTTTTTTGCCGGTAAAGTTCACAGTTACCTGCTTACGAGTAGCCAAACCACCCAGTGCTTTTTTCTCCAGGTCAAAGATCTCAAATGACATATTCTCCGGCCGAGCTATCGGCGCACGACCATAGACATATTTCCGAAAGAGTTCGAGTATCTCAGGACGACGTTTCATACGCCAGGTTTGTGCGTTGGTTACTCTGGAGCCATCGGAGAGCTTTAACGGGTTGGGCAAAGTGTATTTTGGAACTCTTTGCTCGGAATAATTCGTCTCGGAGCGTGATTTTGTAAGCTTCTCAACTAAATCAGGCGAAGCCTTCCAACCCTTATTCGCTGCGTTACCGAAAGCAAAGTTATCAGTTGTAAAAGAAACAATAGCCAAAACAACCGAATACATTACGAGTGATTTTCTGCTGAACATATTAAAACCTCCAAATTCTAATTTTGATTTATTAATTGTAATCAATCGTATTGCACCCGGTCAACAAAAAAGCAAAAGTGTATAGGGATTTTGGGAAGCCAAAACTTTAATGAACATACGAAAGGGATTAAAATAGTTGTAGTCTTGGAATAAACTTAGTAGCATATCTTTTGTCGGTATTAATAATATTTATCCTCGCATCATTTTTAGGGGCAAAGATTGCCAGGCGAATCATTGAAAAGATTCCCCAAGAGCATTTTATAAAAGTCGTTGATGTTTTTTTACTCTTGGTAGAGATAAAATTGCTTTTACTATCAAAATATTTTCTGCTAATATTGTCACGTTCTTGCGAGTTGATTTGACAACTTAATTCGAACTGAGCCATAAATGAATCTGCTTAAAATCAAATTTCTCAGCAGTTTATTCAAATCACGATGGTTTCCGATTGTGCCGCAGTTGGTCATGCTGATGGTGTTTGGACTGCTTATCGCTGGTGGTATCGGAGTAACTACAGATGATCCGGAATTCGCTAAATGGCTTCGTAACACAAACATAGCAAACCTTGTGGTCTGGTCGTACTGGTGGCCGATGATAATCATCGCTGCGATTCTATTAGGTCGCATGTGGTGTATGGTTTGCCCGATGGAACTGCTAACATTTTTAGGATCGCGAATTGGGCTGCAACGAAAAGTCCCGCGGTTTTTCAAAAGTGGTTGGTTAATAACCATTTTCTACACACTTATTCTGATTGTTGGAGTGCATACTCTGGCCTTGCATCGGATCCCGCAGCGGATGGCACTTTATTTGCTAATGCTGCTGGCGGTAGCGGTGGTGTTCGGCCTAATATACCAAAAGCGGGCGTTCTGCAGCCATGTCTGTCCGGTGGGACACTTGCTCGGCTTATATGCCCTGATCTCACCATTCGAGTGGATGGCAAATAATATATCTGTATGCAATGCCTGCAAAACAAAGGATTGCGTAGTAAATAAGAATCACTACCGAATAGCCGGCCGTTCGTGTACGAGCAACCTTTATCCTGCTACAATCAAGGACAATCGAGAATGCCTGTTGTGCACACAATGCCTCAAGGCATGTCCCTATGACAACTTACGGTTGTCAACCCGATGGCCGTTTGCAGATTTATTCCGTGACGTCAAGCTAAGATCTGCGCAGGTGGGTTTCATTCTGTTAGTAAGCGGATTTGTCATCTATGAAATCCTCTCGGAATGGCCTGCATCGAAGGCGATTCTAAAATGGGTGCCGGACCACATTATCGATGCTCTCGGAATCACAGGCTCGATGACGGGCTTTGTTTCAGCGATTGTTATGTTTATTGTGTTCCCTGCCGTTTCGTTCCTGGTCGTAGCCGTTCTGGCAAAAATAGCGTCCGGCCGACAGGGTGCATCTTTCGGAGCGATACTCAAAACACTTGCTCTGCTGCTGCTTCCGACTATGGCGGGTGCCCATATAATCAAATCAATTCTCAAAATGACCTCGCGCATCCCCTACTGGCCGTATGTGTTTTCGGATCCAAAAGGCGTCACAACGGCTCAAAAAATAGTCAACGAAACGCTTGTTTTGGACAAGTCCGTACCCGATGCCCTTTATCCGGTAATAAGTTTTACGGCGGCGGCTGTGCTTCTGACTGCCTTGGTGGCTACGGTGTTGATTTTCAGAAGGTCCCCGGTTGTGCAAAAGTTCAATCCCGGCGGTAGAGTTATCCTGTTTTTGGGCATGCTCGCGTATTGGGGCATCTTCAGCTTTATGATTTTCAGGTGGAGATTTTGCTCATAAAACAGTAACTTCACAAAAGGGATTCTTTAATGATATTTGTATGGTTTATCTACGGCCTGGCCTTTTTTGTACTTGGCTTGGTGATTCTTGTCTATCCAAAAAAGCCAAGCGTATTCAAGTTAGCAAATGATATATGGTTAATCGCAGGCTTCGGTTTTTTACACGGCATAAACGAATGGCTCGATATGTTTATAGGGATTGGAAAGCCATTTCCTCCGGACATCCTTAAAATAATCCGCCTCGTCACTCTTATAGGTTCATTTCTTTTTTTGCTTCGATTCGGCACAAAAGTAATTTCCGAGAAAATAAAAAAGTATCGCTTAATTCGATTTCTTCCAATCGTTTTCCTCGCTATCTGGGTTATCATGATTGTTATAAGCAAGCCGCGACTGTTAATGGGAGACATCTTTGCACGTTATCTGCTTTGTGTACCCGGCACCCTTCTAACTGCACTCGGACTTTTCCTGCAAATCCCACAATTTAAACAGTCAACATTACCGGCTGCCACAAGAAACCTGCGATTAGCCGCAATAGCATTTATTCTTTACATGGTCTTTGCCGGATTGATTGTCAAAGAAGCTGCGTTCTTCCCTGCAAGTTTTCTAAATTACAC
>CBDURK010000324.1:0-3869 GCA_965369645.1 uncultured bacterium
TTACCGGTGTCGATGTTTCTGAACGCATGATAAATATAGCACAAAGTAAAGGTATTCCGAACACATCATTTGAAATAGCTGATGGACATTTCTTGCCTTTTAAGAATGGTTTCTTCGATGTGACTGCCGCGATTGTAACATTGGAATTTGTTCGCGATGCCGAGTTAGTTGTGCGGGAGATGGTCCGCTGCACTCGCAAACCCGGAGGGCAGTTATTGATTGGTGTGTTGAACGCGCTAACCCGATTAAATCGCACAAGGCAGCAGAGTCCTGAATCACTATACGCGAAGGCCAGATTGTTTTCACCAAGGCAATTAAAACAGCTTTTAGAACCCTATGGCCAAACGCATATAGCTGCTGCTGGTTTTGTTCCGGGGCAAAAATGGTTTCTATCTTTGGCGCCGCTAACTGATTTGATGTGTCGTCTGTTGCATCGCCCATCCGGGGTCTTTATTGCAGCGGAGGTAAGATTATGAAAGTTCAGGCAGAAGTAAGTTTGTACCCGCTACGTCAAAAGAATTTGGCCAAACCAATTGGCTGGTTTTGTGAATTATTACAGAAAGACGAGGTAGAAGTCCGTACCGGCCCAATGAGCAGCTTAATTACGGCAGACAGCGAGGTGATTTTTCGAAGTCTTAGGGAGGCTTTTGAACAACTTGCTAAAGAATATGAGGTGGTATTGACCGCAAAGATTTCCAACTCGTGTCCTGAATTCAAAGAAGAGTAAGCAGATTTATAGCAAAAGAGGAAAATAGTTATGACTGAAAAAACAAAATTTGCGGACGTTGATAAAGACAAAAAACGGCAAATGCAGGTTGAACAAACACAGATTCGTAACAGGATCCAGCGAATTAAGCACAAGATACTTGTACTCTCGGGCAAAGGAGGTGTAGGTAAAAGCACTGTGGCGGCAAATCTTGCAATGTCACTAGCCCTTGCGGGCAAAAAAGTCGGACTTCTCGACATTGATATACATGGTCCGAGTGTTCCAAAGATTTTGGGCATAGAAAAAGAAATTGTCCAGACAATAGGAGACACACTTTTACCTGTTGAAATAATAGGAAATCTTAAGGTCATGTCCATAGGTTTTTTGCTTCGCCGAAGCGATGACGCCGTGATATGGCGGGGTCCTATGAAGTATCAAATGATTAAGCAATTTCTCAAGGATGTGCAATGGGGCATTCTGGATTTCCTAATTGTTGACAGTCCACCCGGGACAGGTGACGAGCCTCTTTCGATAGTTCAGCTTCTCGAAGATGCCGATGGTGCAGTTATCGTTACTACGCCACAGGAAGTTGCTTTGTCAGATGTTCGCAAATGTATCAGTTTTTGCAATAATCTTGATCTTCCTGTGCTGGGGGTATTAGAAAATATGAGCGGTTTTGTCTGCCCTAAGTGTGGTGAGGAAACGGATATATTCAAATCCGGAGGGGGCGAAATTATGGCACGGCAGATGGGTGTACCTTTCTTAGGTCGAATACCAATTGATCCGCAGATTGTACGAGCCTGTGATTCGGGTCGGCCTTATGTACAACATTATAATTTGAGCCAAGCGGCGCAAGCTTTCAAAAAAGCTATGTTGCCGTTACTTGAACGTGATTAGAAAACAGGATTGGACTCAGTTGCACTTGGGAGTTGAATCCGCCAAAGGAGATAAAGAAATGCGCATAGCAATTCCAGTAGCCCAAGACAGGCTGTGTCCCCACTTTGGCCATTGTGACCAATTTGCAATCTTTGATATCGATGAAAACCTTAAGAAAGTTATAAACAGAAATGATATAACCCCTCCTGCTCATGAACCCGGAGTTTTGCCGAAATGGTTACATGAAAGTAACGTGAACGTTATTATTGCCGGCGGTATGGGCCAGCGAGCTCATCAGTTGTTTGCCCAGAATGACATCGAAGTTGTAATAGGAGCAACAGCAAGCTCGCCCGAAGAACTTGTGTCAGCCTATTTGGGTGGTACGCTCGAAACAGGAGATAATATCTGTGACCACTGATTTGGCAAAAAAGGCTTGCATATTCTGCGATGGCGAGTTGAAAAACTCTGCAAGGGTCAAACGAATAGCGAGCAACTGTGATTTGCTGATTTCCACAGATGCTGGAGCAAAACATCTTGCCGGTATAGGACTCCAACCCAGAATCGTCATTGGCGGTATGGATTCTATTGCAACTGACTTGTGGAAAGATGAAAACAGCATTACATGGATTCCTCACTCACAAGACAAAGACAAATCTGATGTCGAACTGGCAGTAGAGTACGCTTTGGAGCAAGGATGCCAGGAGATTACTCTGGTAGCTGCAATTGGCGGCCGCCTTGATCATACATTAGGAAACGTTGCCTTGGTTGCCAGTTATCCCGGTCGTATAGCTATCATTGATGGTGTCTCTACACTTGTTGCAGTTGATAAAAGTGAGAAATGTATATTGCATGGCCAGGTTGGTATACTTGTGTCACTAATACCATATGGCTCCGGCCCTTTTACCGTGAGAGCAAAGGGATTAAAGTACTCTTTGGGGGACGAGCCCCTGCATTCAGCAACACATGGTCTTAGCAACGAGTTATCTCTGACTGAAGCCTGCGTCTGTGTTTCGAATGGTATTTTGTTAGTTCATATTGAAAATGAAGAAATATCTTTTCAAACGCAGTAAGAAACGATTGCGAAAAAATAAGAGGCAATAGCATTAATATTGAAACACAACCAAATACTGTTGCCAATATACGAAATTGGGTACACCCTAATTGTGTTGTCTGCAGCTCAACAAATAATAAGGGTTTACATTTAGAGTTTGTCTCGTCAAATGATGGATGTATTACAGCCACCTTCCAGTGTGACGAAGCTTTTGAAGGTTATCCGAGTGTCCTACACGGTGGAGTAATCTCATCGATTTTGGATGGTGCAATGGGTCATTGCATGTTCGCTCGCGGTCAAATAGCTGTAACGGCTGAGATGACGATAAGGTTTCGGCACCCTGTTGTAACAAATCAAGAGGCGACAGTTTCAGCACGAATTACACGATCTTCACATCCTCTGTATCTATTAGAAGCTGAGATTATTCAAGCCGGCCAAGTCAAAGTTACAGCTAAAGCTAAATTCCTTGACCGTCCCCGATTGATTGACGTATCGGAGGGGATTTTATGAATAAAGATCTTTGCATAACAACGTTAGTAGAAGATACTGCGCCTGGGATTGGCTTATTAGCTGAGCACGGCTTGTCGTTTTGGATTGAATATGGCGACAAGCGAATACTTTTCGATACCGGTCAGAGTGATATCCTTATCCAGAACGCAAACACGCTTGGTATCAATTTAGCCGAAGTCGATACAATTGTACTAAGTCACGGCCATTACGACCATACAGGTGGTTTATCTGCTATTCTTGATATTGCTCCAAAAGCAAAGATTTATTTACACCCCACTGCAGTTGAGCCAAAGTTCAGTCGAAAAGTTCTTGAGGCGAAATCGATTGGGATGTCTAATTTGGCGAAGAAGGCTGTTCAAAAGCACCATGTTATTTGGACAGCTATACCTACCCAAATTTTTCCTGGAATGTCAGTAACTGGACAAGTGCCGCGTACAAATAACTTTGAGGATGTCGGAGGGGCTTTTTTCGCTGATGAACATTACCAGAAGCACGACGAATTGTTGGATGACCAAACATTATTTATCGAATCAGCCAAGGGGTTGGTTGTTGTTCTTGGATGTGCCCATTCAGGTGTTGTAAATGCACTCGATTATATCAGTAATTTAACAAGCCGAAATGAAATATACGCTGTTATCGGTGGTATGCATCTGTTGAATGCAAGTCGGATGCGAATCGCAAATACAATAGAGGCCTTCAAAAAGTACAAAATTCAAAAAATTGGCA
>CBDURK010000325.1:0-3855 GCA_965369645.1 uncultured bacterium
GCCGGCAATCGGCAGGGTATTTCCCGCGGCTATCTGCGACTTTGCAAATGCCATCCCGAAATCGTCGGAAATGCCCATAACCTCTCCAGTCGAAAGCATCTCCGGGCCAAGCAGCGTATCAATGCCGGGGAACTTCAAAAATGGAAAGACCGCTTCTTTTACGGCAAAGTGGCTGCGATGAACCTGCTCGGTAAATTTCAGCTCATCAAGTGTCATCCCCGCCATTATTTTAGCGGCAAGCTTGGCCAGGGGCACACCGATGGATTTACTTACAAACGGGATAGTCCTGGAGGCCCGGGGATTAACTTCAAGAATATAAAGCTGCTCATCTTTTACGGCGAACTGGATGTTTATCAGGCCCTTGACTTTTAATTCCAGGGCAAGGAGTTTTGTTTGTCTTTCAATTTCCGCCATGACCTTTTTGCTTATCGAAACCGGCGGCAGTGAGCAGGCACTGTCACCGGAATGGACGCCGGCTTCTTCGATATGCTCCATTATCCCGCCGATGACAACTTTTTTGCCGTCGCTGATGGCATCGACGTCCAGCTCCGTAGCGTCGTCGAGAAACTTGTCAATCAGAATAGGATGTTTGCCCGAGACCTCAATCGCCTCTTCGACGCAGGCCTTTAATTCCTGCGGGTCGTAAACAATCCGCATCGCCCTTCCGCCGAGGACGAAGCTGGGTCTTATCAGCAGCGGAAAACCTAATTTTTCCGCTATCTTTACGGTCTGTTTATAGTTTGTGGCCGTACCGCTGAAGGGCTGGCGGAGTTTTAGTTTTTCAACGAGCTTGTTGAAGCGTTTGCGGTCTTCGGCACGCCCGATACTGTCGGGAGACGTTCCTATAATCTTCACCCCTGCCTTTTCCAGCGGCACCGCTAATTTCAGCGGCGTCTGGCCGCCGAACTGAACGATAACGCCGTCGGGATTTTCCTTCTCCACTATAGAGATAACATCTTCAAAGGTAAGAGGCTCGAAGTAAAGCCTGTCCGAAGTGTCGTAATCGGTACTGACCGTTTCGGGATTACAGTTTACCATAATCGATTCGATGCCGATTTCTTTCAGTGCGAACGCGGCATGAACGCAACAGTAATCGAACTCGATACCCTGACCGATGCGGTTAGGCCCGCCGCCGAGGATTATGACTTTTCTTCTGTCGGTCGGTTTCGACTCGCAGTCGCTCTCATAAGTCGAATAAAGATAAGGGGTAGTCGCCTCGAATTCTGCGCCGCATGTATCGACGGTCTTGTAAACGACATTTATGCCGAGAGACTGGCGGTGCTTGCGAAGCTCCTGCTCATTTACACCTAACAGAGATGCCATATACTTGTCGCTAAAACCATACTGCTTGGCTTTTCTCAAGACCGCAGAGCCCAGATTCGAAAGCCCGGAGCGTTTACGCGGGGATTTTGTCTTTTGCCTTATGTCTTGTATGTGTTTTAGTTTTTCTTCAAACCTGACAATATCCTTTATGTTGTTGAGGAACCACGGATCTATCTTCGTGATGGTAAAGATTTCGTCAACCGACAGTTTTCTGCGTATGGCCTCGGCGACGTACCAGATTTTGTCCCAGCAATTCGTTCTGAGCTTTTTCTTCAAATCGAATGTCGAAAGAGGACCTTTGATATGTCGGTTATCGAGGGAATAACGGTCTATTTCCAGCGACCTGATTGCCTTTTGCAGCGCCTCCTTGAAGGTCCTTCCGATAGCCATCGCTTCACCAACCGATTTCATCTGAACAGTCAGCTCAGGATTGGTATTAGGGAATTTTTCAAATGTGAATCGCGGCCATTTCACAACGCAGTAATCGATGGTCGGCTCGAAACAGGCGGGGGTTTTTTTGGTAATATCGTTCGGGATTTCATCAAGGGTGTAACCTACGGCCAGCAGCGAGGCAATCTTGGCGATGGGAAAGCCGGTCGCCTTGGAGGCAAGCGCCGAACTTCTGGAAACCCTCGGGTTCATCTCAATTACATAGAGCTTTCCGTTGTCGGGATTGACGGCGAATTGTATGTTGGAACCGCCGGTTTCGACACCGATTGCCCTTATGATTTTCAGCGATGCGTTCCGCATTATCTGGTATTCTTTGTCGGTAAGTGTCTGGGCCGGGGCGACCGTGATGCTGTCGCCGGTGTGGATGCCCATCGGGTCGAGGTTTTCGATGGAGCAGACAATGACAACATTGTCCTTTTTGTCTCTCATCACCTCAAGCTCATATTCCTTCCATCCAACGACAGATTCTTCGACGAGGACCTGGCTGATTGGGCTTAGGCCCAGACCCCAGTTAATGAATTCTTTATATTCCTCGGCGTTATATGCAATGTTCCCACCCATACCGCCTAAGGTATATGAGGGGCGAATAATGGCGGGGAAACCGACATGTTCGATAATTTTTTTTGCCTCGTCCCATGTATGCGCAAAACCGCTTTTGGGGACTTCAAGGCCAATGTCGGTCATTACCTTTTTGAAGCGGTCTCTCTCCTCGGCCTTTTTTATAGATTTGAGATTCGCGCCTAACATGCGGACATTATATTTTTTCAATACGCCGGACTCGGCCAGGGCGACTGCGGTATTCAGGCCGGTCTGGCCGCCCAGGGTGGGCAGGAGGCTGTCGGGCCTTTCCTTTGCGATTATCTTAGTGACTATCTCGGGGGTGATTGGCTCGATATATGTTCTGTCCGCCATTTCAGGATCGGTCATTATCGTGGCGGGATTGCTGTTTACGAGCACAACCTTGTAGCCGGCCTGCCTGAGAACTTTGCAGGCCTGGGCGCCGGAATAATCGAATTCACAGGCCTGACCTATAACAATGGGGCCGGAGCCGATGAGCAGTATTTTCTTTATAGACTTATCTTTCGGCATAACGTCTTCCCGAATAGTCTTACTTACAAGCTGTCATGCGGTACCAATACCACCAAATATACCTACACTGATTCCCCATCTAACGACATGTTATATCGTGGAATCCTGAACACTATACAGACCTCGAAGTAAAACTACAAGAGCAAAACTTTTTGATTTACTATTTACTATTGATTATTTGCTATTTATTATTGAAGTTTAGATTTTTTGGAGTTATTCAAATGAAATTTTATGAGAAGATGCAATTGAAGATTATTTTAATTACGCTGTGGCTGGTTTTTATTTCTGCGGGGGCGATGGCAGGGAGGCAGCCGGAAGTAAGGGTTTCGAACGTTCGGCGGGTGTTTTATAACGGGGAGCATAATGCTTTTACGGATTTGATTCGATTTAAGGACAGGTTCTATCTTACGTTTCGGAGCTGTCCGGACGGGCACATGGTGCATCCTACGTCGTCGATCATAATCTTGGCCAGCACAGACGCGAAGGAATGGGAACAGGTGCATCGATTCAGTGTTGCCAAGCGTGACACACGCGATCCACATTTTCTCGCCTTTAAGGGCAAACTGTTCGTTTATACCGGGACATGGTACAGCGGGGAAACGACGCTGAAATACGAAGACTATGACCTGAATAAACATTTGGGTTACGCCGCATGGAGCGAGGACGGGATCAAGTGGCACAGCCCAATTATGCTGGAAGGGACGTTCGGCCACTATATCTGGCGGGCCAATACGTTCGGGGGAAAGGCATATCTGTGCGGACGGCGGAAGAAGAACTTTGAGATGGCGCCGAGGGGCGAAGGGGCGATAGTGGAATCGGCAATGCTGGAAAGCGACGACGGCCTTATCTGGCGGAGGCGCAGCCTGTTTCAGGAGGTTAACGGCGACGAGACAGCTTTTCAATTCGAGGCAGATGGTGGTATTATCGCTATCGGCCGAAGAGGCAGGGGCAATGCTCAACTGTTGAGGTCGGAGCGGCCTTATACTCAGTGGC
>CBDURK010000326.1:0-3826 GCA_965369645.1 uncultured bacterium
GTCATACGGTGCATTTCTCGCAGCAGTGCTTCGCCTGCATTGCCTGCGCCGACTATAAGAAAGCGTTTCATTCGGCCTGCTTCTGAAGTTCGAAACTCCTCATAGTATAGACGTATTATTATCCGCAATCCACTTAGCAGCACAATGGTGGCAAACATGTCGGCTATACATACACCTTCTGCTGGTCTGTGAAGGTCCGGTGGTATATTTGCGCGAACGGCTTCGATGTTGGCTGTTACAAACCATACGAAGACGATAATTAATGTACTTACGAATGAAGCCCACAATATCCCGCGAAGATCGGAAATACCAACATAGCGCCACCAACCACGATATTGTTTGAAAAATCCGAATACAGGTAGTTTCACGATAAGAAAAAATAGTAGCAACGATGGATATATATCTATCCAGCCAGGTTTTTCGAAATTCATGTTGTGTATCACCAGGAAGGATAACATCAAAGAAGAAGCGAAAGCAGTAATGTGAGCAATTATAATCAAAGGTCTGCGAAAACGCAGCAATCCTGCCGGTAGGGCAACTGGAGATTCTACAGGATTTTTCTTCTTTTTGTTTGGCTTGGGATTTGTGTTTATCTCGGACATATTTCTCGATACGATGTTTTTTTATCTGACGAACTCTGATATACAATGTAAACGTTAATCGGAAGAAAAAAAACCGGAATTCAACACAATCTTGGAATTTAACAATTATTTTCGGAACAAAAGTGTTTTAAAGAAGTGCGTTTTTAAGAATTCAGATGCTTAATCTGACGGCTTTTGTTCGGTCTTAGATTCTGTTATGACGGGCTCGATTTCTGTTTCATCGAAATATGTATACATATCCTCAATAGCTGTATTATCTACTTTATAGCGCATAAGCGAGTAGATTATGGTATTGGCAGAAAAATAAAAGCTTATTATGAAAGAAACTACTAAACCCAATACAGCCAATAAGAACAAGTAAACTAAAAAGGCCGCTAATGATTCGGTCCAGTTGGTTGTTGCTACATCTGAATAGCTAAGCAGTTTCATAAAATCCGGTTTTGGCCAGATTGCTGTAAGTTTATTGACCTCTTGACTGTTTTCCACCCAGACACCAAGTTGCAGGAACTGGTGTGTAACCAAAAGCAGGATAAAGGCGAAAAAGCGAACAAATGTATAACTAATTGCGCCATATACAGCGGCTATTGTTGTGTAAAAACCCATTCGCCAGGGTTTTGCATAGACATAACTAAAGGAACGGCTTATCGAATCAAAACAGTCGGAGCCGTCGTATGCTATAGCGGGGAACATCAGGTTGAATCCGGCAAACATCCCTATTAAAACAACCGTAATAAGCGCGCCGGTAATCAAAGCTAACGGCATCGAGATACCTATTATCAACTCTCCGGCCCAGGGAATATTGCCTATCAATCCGAGAATAAAGATGAATAATACTGGGACGATAATTATACCGATGGGTGTCAAGGGGGCGACAAAAAAACTTGTAAACCTTTGTGTACTAAATCGCAGTGCTTCGGTCAGGCCTGGTTTTTCACCACGGGCAAACTGGAGTGCCGCGATTCGACAGATAGCCCCACCGGCAATGGAAATCACGGCAAGGTATATTACAAAAAAGATTATGCAATAAATAAAGTGGTGCCTTAACGCCCATCCCGCCGCTTTAAAATAATCAATGACATTTTTCACTACACCGGGGATATCCAATGCGAACACCGAATCTACTGAAGCCTGAAATGTTGCGGCCGTGAAGTGCCAAAGCGTGGAAAATACACCTGCGCCTCGACTTTTTCCACGGTAACTTTCAATGTATGCCTTCATTTGGCTCGGGTTGTTCATGTAAGTTTGTAATTCTGTTTCTGTAATGTCCCCCTCAGTGTTTCGTATGACGACTACTGTTTCGCTGAGGTCCATAATCCAACCGGCCAGGCATATGATGACCAGTGCAGAGAAAATAATTATCAATTTGGTCGGCTGAATAGCCATTCGGAAAGTGCGGAATATTTTTGGAAAAAGAAGTCCTTCAAAAACTATTGAGGAATTACTTTCGCTGACCATTTTGATTCCTTCCTACAAGGTTACAATCGATATTGGTCTGGTGAAGAATAACCGGAAATATTTATAACGTATTATCGGTAGGTTTCAACAGATTTTATGAGATTTTGTTATTGTGCTGTTGTTTAGTGCTTATCAGTGGCGCCATCAGTGGATGTCCCGGATAGTTCGTCCGAATCTTGTGATTGTAGTCCGGAAACTAAAGTATATTCGCAGTCCAGCCACGCACCCAAATCTATAAGCTTACAACGTTTCGAGCAGAAGGGAAAGAATATGGCTTCTTTACAGTGTTCTTGAATTGATCCTTGAACAATTTCATTGCAGACAGGACATCTGTGTTTCATATTAATATAAATTGTTATATTTATTGTTCTTGCACGATGCCCTGTTCCAGCATTCGTGCATGTTCGACACAGTACTTGGCCCATGGCTGAGCTTCAAGACGGGCCTTTCGGATCAACTTACCGGTGCCTTCGCAGATGCCATAAGTTTTATTTTCGATACGTTCGAGTGCTTCGTCGATTTCTCTGAGAAGTTTCCTTTCTCCGTCCATCAGTTCCAAAGCGAATTCCTGTTCGTAGTTATCGGTTCCGATGTCCGCCATATGGATCGGCATACTTGACAAGTCACCGCTTGCGTCCATTCGGGATTTCTTCAGGGCTTCACCTTCAATATCGTTTACATTGTTCAGGATTTCCCTGCGTTTTTCCAAAAGCATTTGCCTAAAATGCTTCATATCGGCTGAAGTCAACGAGCGTTTCTTTGTCCGTGTTGAACTCACTTTTGCTCTTGATGCTTTTTTGCGTTTCTGTGCCACTTGATAATTTACCTTTCTTACTACTAATTCTACAATTTTTATAAAACTCTATTGTAACAGCCTAAAGCATATTCTGTATAGTATTACTTTTATCCAAAGGTTGTTGTTCAAGCGGCAAAAGTATAGCCAGTACAATAAGATTGTTCAAGATAATTTGCCCGAGAAGCCGTAACTTTTTAATAAATAAGTGGTTACGTCAGCCGCCCATCGTTTTTATATATGTTTATCGGTGATTTGACCGCTGTCTTTTGCAAATTTTCCCAGCGGAATAAAGAATTTTTCCCTCCCGAGGCTGACTACGAATGTCCGGACCCCGAAAACTTTCTCTATTTGCTCCGGGGAAAAAACATCTTTAGTTTCGCCGATATGATAATTGCTATCGGCGCCGAGAAGTAAAATTTGGTCGCAATATTGAGCTGCCATGTTGATATCATGTGTTATAGACACAATCGTCTTGCCTTTTTCCAGTTGTGTGCTTTTGAGCAAGTCATATATGCCAACCTGATGTTTCAAATCCAGAAAGCTCGTAGGTTCGTCCAAAAGCAAAACAGGGCAGTTTGCCGCAAGCGCCCTTGCTATAAAAACCCGTTGCCGCTCACCGCCGCTGAGACTTCCAAGGGGACGCGAGGCAAACTGGGCCGTGTCGGTCGCCTCGAGCGCTTCGTTAACTATCTGTTTGTCTGTTTTGTTCTCGAACCCGAATGTCCCGAAATATGGCGTTCTTGCCATTAAAACCGTTTCTATTACAGAAAAGCCGAATGCCGGCACAAATTCCTGCCTCACGACTGCCACTTTTCCGGCAAGAGCTTCCCAGTTGTATGATTCAATTGGAGTCGCGTCGATTTTTATGGTTCCCGATTTTGGTTTTAGTGCTCCGCACAGCAGGTTAAGCAGTGTGCTCTTACCGGCTCCATTGGGGCCGGCTATTCCCAGAAATGTCCCCGCTTTGATTTCG
>CBDURK010000327.1:0-3821 GCA_965369645.1 uncultured bacterium
AGGAATCGTTTGGGATAGGCCTCATCAAGCGCCGATAGCGTTTCTTTAAGACGTTCGCCCCACCCACCGTCAAGGTTGACGACTGTGCGGACACCGGTGGCATCCATCTCGGCAAGATACTGCTTAACACGGTCGGACGTGAGGCGGTCTTTGCCCCCGCCCAAATGATTGTGAACGTCGATTACCTCGTACGCCGGCTTGTTGACCACGCTCTCTTTTGTCTTGAGCATTGAGCGGGGCTGCCAGTCACCAAGCTTGAGTTCACGAATATCACCGGACTGCCCGGCAAATACCAATGAACCAAAGCCGGCCATCACAACTAAAACTAATCCCACAAATATACGTATTTTCATGATGTTTCTCCTCTTATCTCATATTACGGATACGAACTTCGATTGCCTTCGAGGTTTTCAGCAAATTAACGAGCTTGTTCGGGTCTGTTTGGCCATAATGATATGGGTACACGATTTTGGGCTTAAGGGTCTTAGCCGCATCTGCCGCCATCTCAGGCGTCATAGTATAGGGCAGGTTCATCGGTAAAAATGCAATATCGATTTTCTTTAGTCTTTTCATCTCCGGTATATTTTCTGTATCGCCCGCCACATACAATCTCTTATTCCCCAAAGTAATCACATAGCCGTTACCTTCGCCTTTAGGATGAAAAGCCATCCCGTTGGAACGCTTATGCACAATATTGTAAGCAGGTACCGCCTCGATTTTCAGCCCCTGAATATCTCGCTCATCTCCGTTCTGCATAACAATACCCCCGGTCACTCTTTCAGCGCAGGCTTTAGTCAATACAATTTTCGTTCCTTCTTTCCGGAGAATATTAATTGCCTTGTTATCAAGGTGGTCGCCATGTCCGTGCGTGATTAAAATAATATCCGCCTTGGGAAACCTTGCATAGTCAGCCTCTCTGCTCACGGGGTCCACATGAATGAACTTGCCGTTAAACTCAAGCATCAATGTTCCGTGTCCTATGAAAATAATCTTCAGCTCACCGGCATCTGTGTGGATAATATCCTGCTCGAATCCCAGCTCCGTCACGGACTGCTGTTGCTCGACTCCTGAGACGCGCATGCGAACCGAATAAAACGATGTTCGTGCTGTGATAAAAAGCGTGCTTTGGTCCTTTCCGCCGAAACAGACATTGGCCGGCCCCTCAGGAACCTTGATCACTTCAATCTTCTCGCCCTTTTTATTATAAACCGTTACTCCCCCCCTCGTCAGGTAAACATTACCCTGATTATCTATAGTCATCCCGTCGGAACCTTCCGGAGCAAAAAGCTTCTTATTCGACAACGTTCCATTTTCATTGATAGTATATCTAAAAGTCTTGCTCCCCCCGTGGTCCGTAACGTAAAGAATCTTACCATCGGGAGTCCCTATCACCCCATTCGGCCTGACCATATCGTCAATAACCCTCTTGATTTCTTTGCCATCGGGCGACAGATAATAGACATGTTCACCGCCCTGCTGCATATCATCCCTTCGCCCATAGCGCGGGTCGGTGAAATAAATCCCGCCCTTCAAGTCAATCCACAGGTCATTGAGACTGTTGAACTGTTTACCCCGATACTCCTCGGCCAAAACTTCAACCTTACCTTGCGGATTAATGGACACTAATCTCCGCCCGCCCCCTTCGCACGCCAGTAGATTACCGCTCTTGTCAAAGAACAGGCCGTTGGCTCCGTCTGAATTTCCACGAAATATTGTCAGCTTGCCATCCAGCGACCACTTGTGAATTCGATTATTGGGAATGTCCGTGAAGAAGATATTCCCAGCCGCGTCGGAGGCCGGCCCTTCGGTGAAACTAAAACCGCCCGCAAGTTTTATTACCTGCGCCCCTGGCGCCACAACACTTTGCTTTTCGCTGCCGTAGCCTGTTGCCGCTGCAATAGATATTAACGTCGTTAAAAGATACAATTTAACCTTCATTTGAATACCCTTTCCCTTAGATCCCACTTACCGAATTAGACATACATTATCTGATGAGATTGTTCTTTGATTTCCCGGCAAAACTTTCGACACATTATACCACTGTCTTACTCCTCCGGCTACAAAAAGTAAAATGCTACAGCTTATTTAATCCGTTTTTTTACTTGAAAATTGAAAAATACCTGGACTTGTGTTAAATTTGTGAAAACGCTGGCCCTTTTGGCCGATATTAAGAAAATGCCGGTGACTGTTACTCACGTATTCAGGCGAAAGAGTGCTTATGGAAAAAGGTCCAAATAAACGCAATACAGACAATGAAGGTGATTAAATGGTAACCATATCAATGCCTTTCCAGGAAGCAGGGATTATATCAGCGATAGCTATTCCTTTGGGAATATCTGATTTGGCTCTCGGAATTATTGTAGCGCTTATATTTGGTTGCATTCTCTTTATTGTGAAACATGGCAAACAATGCTGTGACAATATTAAATGGATAATCGATATTTGTAAAATGAATACAGATAAAGAGGCCGGTGATAAAGAACAGAAGCCGGTTGCGGAGTCTTCTGCCGAAGAATTTAGTAAAGAAGAAATAGAAGAAATTAAAAAACAAATATCTATCTTAACGCAGCAAATCAAATCAGAATTAGCTGAGATTAAGCAAATAAGAAAAACCGAAGCTCTTAAAGCTTTAGAAAATGATATCAACATGGCTTCAACAGAATACGCTATGAAATTTGAGCTTAAGAGGCCTGAGTATGATAAAGCAATGAGAATTCTACAAGTCACGATAGCGAAGATGCCCGAAGAAGCTGTTGCATATAATCAGAAAGTAATTAAATGGATTGCTAAAGCACAAAAGAAATTTGGTAAATATAGCCCTGAAAATTTTGGCCGGAAAGTCGAAGCTCTTAAAGCCGGACGCAGAGGGGACCAGAACAAATAAGCGAGAACAAAACAAAATCCGAAGGATTTTTAGTATAAGTTTATTGAGTCGGTATCGACAATTCAGGTGTAATTTCAAACGTACCACTGTCCAGATCAATAGTAACCTTCGTTCCATCAGCGAACGTGGTACGCCGTTTTCGATAGCTCTTATCCATGAATTCGTGATTTGTCATTTCAAGAAGACCTACTTTCTTATGCAAAGCGGACATCGTGCGCACACGTCCTAATTCCTCTTCTCCGGGATTAAGCGAAAGATAAGGAAGGCCCGCATTGGCCAGGCCATGTAAATATCCGAGGTCATTTTCAGGAATTCCCCAGGCGCCTTTTCCGAGTGACCAGGGCAGCAGCAGTGCATCGTGATAGACAAGGTTGAAGAGCGGCACAGGTATCCCCATCGCCGGGCCGCGCCCGGGATTAGGCACTAAAGCATAAGGGCCGTGATGAACCAGGTCAAGATGGGGAACAGCCCAGTCGGCAGGCTCTTCAGAGCTTACAATCCCTCCGTTCGCTCGAATGAAATCCAGACATGTCCCGCGATATTTCAGACAATCAATCCGGCTTACAGGATGCTCTGGATTGTAACATTCATCAGGAGGTACAACGGCAAAAACATCGAGATAAGCGCCACGTACTTTTACTCCATGACTAAGCAGAGACAGATAATTCTTTTTAACGTGCCCCAACGCCAGCGATGAGCAAAGGATAGACTGCTTGCCGCCATACCAGGTACTGCCATAATGGCGATTTCCTTTTCTATCGAGGATGGTGTGTCGGGCATCGTATGATTTTGCATCAAGGTAATAGTCCCTGTATTGATCGTGGATTGCAAAAACATAGCCTATCTGGTCACAGGTCTCGGCTAAATTCTTCATACCTTCCCAGCCGCCCGCATCAGGACAGGGAGGAATGATATCAGGATGCAGATTGTCATATCC
>CBDURK010000328.1:0-3810 GCA_965369645.1 uncultured bacterium
TTACGGTCCTGGCCGTACCGAAGGACAAGATACTCGAATATGAATACTCAGAGATTCTTACCGTTGACGATGTCGATGCCGGCCAAATCAGCGGTTCGAGTAAAGAGCCGGACAATAAATTATACAAAACAGCAAATCTTGGAAGGACAACTATTGAAAAATGCGTGGAGGCGGTTTCCGAAGCGGTTGTATTGGTTTCAAGTCCCGGAGGCTCAGGCTCTGGCTTTTTCATAAATGAAGATGGATACCTGATAACGAACTATCATGTAATTGAGAGAGAGACAAGAATTGAGGTCACTGTCTTTCGCAAGACAAAGAACGGCTTTGAGAGAAATAAATTCAAAAAAGTCAAAATCGAGGCCATTAATCCTTTTGTTGACCTTGCTCTTTTGAGGATTGAAGATCTCGAAGGCAAGAGAATCAAATTCGTTCACCTTGGCGATATCAACGGCATTAGAGCCGGCCAACAGGTTTTCGCTATCGGCAATCCGCTCGGCCTCGAACGGACCGTTACCAATGGTCTTATCAGCACAAAGAACAGGGCTTTTCAGGGGCTTTTATATATCCAGACTAACGCCGATATCAATCCGGGAAATTCCGGAGGCCCGTTATTTAATCTGTCGGGAGAAGTCATCGGCGTTACTAATATGGGATATATCTTTTACGGTGGACTCGGCTTCGCCATTCCCGTCAACTATGTAAAACATTTCATAGATAACCGCGACGCATTTACTTATGATAAGGACAACCCGAATACGGGTTATAGATACATCCAGCCGGACCGAAGACGAAATAAAGCAATGCCTAAATTCCGTAAAGGGGGCAGATAATCCCGATGCACCGTGACCTACGAGTTAGTGAAAGGTACCTGAATGAATTACTTTGTGAAAATATCTCATAAACTCCAAATTACTCTTATGATTATTTGCTCTTATGCCCTCGTTCTTTTGTGTTCGACCTCAGTCCGGGCCGTGATGCTTCCCAAGACAGCAAAGCTTCTCCCGCCGGAAACCGTTCTGTTGGTTGATATTCAAAATATGAGCGGCCTCAAACAGCAGCTTGAAGAAACCAACTTGTACAAACTCTACAAAGACCCGGCAATGGGGCTCTTTTTCGATGACCTTAAAACCAAATGGCGGGAACAATCCCGAATGCGAAAGAACAAGTATCTCGGGATACTCGCCGGTGTGGATGAGCTGCCCGAGGGCAGAGTAGCTCTTGCTTTAGTATTTAACGAGAAGTTGAAAGACACCAATGAGCCGCCGCTTTTGCTCATAACTCAGTGGGGGGAGAATATAAATACAATCAAAGAAGCGGCTGATAAGAGTGTCAGGCAGGCTGTTGAAGACGGCAGCCACCGTAAAACCGAAGGCTACCGTGGTGTTGATATCACAACCATAATCGGCAAATCTTCAAAGACCTTTCACTTTTGTTTTATCGAAGATTGTCTGATAGCCGCGATTGACATGGATGTCTTGAAATTTGTTATTGCGCAGCTCAACGGTGCCGGCAGCCCGACATTAGCTGATGACACCGACTATTCGTCAACTATGAGGGCCGTTAAATTACAGGGTTCCGAACAGATTGATTGTTATGTGAACATAAAGCAAATCGCCAAAACAGCAATCAACAGCGACACCGGAGGTAAAGCGAAAACAATGATAGGCAACCTTGGCCTTGATAATGTTACGTCTTTTGGCTGCTCAATTTCTCCGGGGGCCTTACGGACAGCATCGGCTCGATCTTCTTTTGGCAAAGCTTTCCTGAAAATCAAAGGCCAAAAGAAAGGGATTTCCAAAATGCTCGAAGTGGAATCGGCACCTTTGAGGACCCCGCGGTTTATTCCAAACTCGATATATTCGCTATCATTTGTGAATTTGAATATCAAGAATGCCTATAGTGAGCTTGGCAAAATTCTAAGCAGCTTCTCGCCGCAGCTTGCTGCTTTAATGTACATGCCGCTTATACCGTCCGACTCACCGGACGAGCCGTCGCTGCAGATAAAAGCCGGTATTGTTGACCATCTCGGTTCGCAAATCATTATTGCTCAGAGCATAAATGAACCCCTCTCCGGTGCTGATATAACCGGGCCGGAGACAACACTTATTGCTGTAGCGATAGAAAATCGAAACGCTCTTGAAAAATCTTTGTCACTTCTGCATGACAAAATATTAGCGGCTAATAATCCTGATGCCAGCCGGCAGTTTCTCGGACACACTATATATTTACTCGATTTCCAGGGCTTTCTGCCGGGCCTGATGCCGGGAGCAGGAAGACCAATGCAGTATGTTGGCGGGCGGGAAATCCCAAAAATGCCGAACTATGCTTTTACGGTTACCGATACGCATCTGATTTTCTCCAAAGAATCTTCCGTAGAGCAGGCCCTTCGTATCTTAAACAGCACAGAGAACGTATCAGTGGATTCTGAACGGTGGTTTAATATAGCTAAATCGTCTATTCCTTCGCTTGTCGGTCTGGTCACTTTGCAAAATGACACGGTTTCGGGTGAGTATGCCTGGTCTGGGATGCGCAATCTGAGCAAACTAATGAAAAATGAGGATAAGGAATCGAATATCGGGAGAGGGGGCGGTGGAATGGCTGGTTCTGTTGTTCCAAAGATGCTGTTCGACCAGGCAGGTTTAGGTTTGTTTGATTTCGGCCTTTTGCCCGAGTTTGATGTAGTCAAGAAGTATTTTGGCTTGTCCACTCTTTACGGCATCAGCAGGTCCGACGGCTTCTTCTTCGAATTCAAATACCTGAATCCACCTGATGTTGACTAAAGAGAGTGTGAAGTAAGTGACATTCGGCGGTTATGTAAGTGTCGTGACAAAAAAATCTTTAGGCATAGGTGAAATCGAATCGCAAAGAACTTTTAATCAGCCTTTGATGCCGTCTTAGTGTAAGACCTTATTCAGAGGATAGGTGATTATTCCCGAAGCTCCGGCCCGCTTCAACGCCGGCACTAAAGTCCGTTCAATTTTGTCCTCGATAATCACTTCTATCGCCACAAAATCCCCATCGGCCAGAGATGATATAGTCGGGCTCTTTTCCGCGGGCAAAATCTTCAATATCGTCTCTAAGCTGTCTTTCTTTATATTCATCTTAAGCCCGACTTTACTGCGGGCTTCGATTGCGGCGTTAAGGAGTATCGAGATGTTTTCGAGCTTTTCACGCTTGAACTTATCTTCCCATGCCTTCTTATTTGCGATGAACCTTGTCGTGGAGGTTATAACGGTATCTATTATTCGCAGGTCGTTGGCCCGCAACGATGTCCCTGTCTCGGTAAGCTCTACTATTGCATCGACCAGGCGGGCTTTTACTTCGGTGGCTCCCCAACTGAATTCAACTTTTACGTTTACATCCTGGTCTGCGAAATATTTTTTTGTTACGTTAACAAGCTCGGTTGCGACGATACCACCGGCCAAATCCTTTGCGTTTTTCACCTGTGATTCACTGGGAACAGCCAATACCCACTTGGCCGGGTTGCTTGTGGCTTTGCTGTAGGCGAGTTGACATATATCCACCACATCACAGTTATTTTCCCTTATCCAGTCGTACCCCGTAATGCCGGCGTCGATAACACCGTCGGCTACGTATCTGCCCATCTCCTGCGCTCGCAGCCTGATAAGTCGGATTTGTTCATCATCTATACGTGGCAAATAGCTCCTTTTGGAATCAGAAATGTGAAATCCGGCTTTATCGAAAAGCTCGATCGTTGCTTTTTGTAAACTGCCTGCGGGAATACCTAATTTTAATAACTGATTTGACATGATTTTATTTTTTATTTTTCCTCTTGGTTGCTTTCTTTTT
>CBDURK010000329.1:0-3804 GCA_965369645.1 uncultured bacterium
AGTTATCCTGACAGGGAAATACAGCCATATTAACGGGGTAACCGGCAACTGGAATGTATTTGACGGCAGCCAGCAGACACTTCCCAAGCTAATGCAAAAAGCCGGATACCAAACAGCCATGATCGGCAAATGGCATCTGGGGAGTGTTCCAACCGGTTTCGATCATTACAGCGTATTGATTGGCGGGCTTGGGGAAGGTCAGGGAACTTATATTGATCCGGAATTTCTGGAGAACAGCAAGGAAATTAAGGTTCCCGGATATGTTACAGATATCATAACAGATAAAGCGATAGACTGGTTGGATGGACGTGATTTATCGAAACCGTTTTTTTTGATGTGTCACCACAAAGCATCGCACAGTGAATGGATTCCTGATGATAAATACGCTGATTTATATGAAGATGAGCAAATAGCAGAGCCTACTACTTTTGACGATGATTATGCTACACGGAGTCTCGCTGCTTATGAGCAAAAAATGTCAGTGGCAAACGATATGAGCGAACGGGATTTGAAAGGTCGCCCACCTGAGGGGCTTTCTGCGCATGAGAGGAAGAAGTGGAAGTATCAGCGATACATTAAGGATTATCTGCGCTGCGTAGCATCTATGGATGATAACATTGGACGGGTACTGAATTATCTGGATGAAAAGGGTTTAGCAGATAATACTATCGTAGTCTATACATCAGACCAGGGCTTCTTCCTGGGCGAACACGGCTGGTACGATAAGCGTTTTATGTATGAAGAATCTCTGAGAATGCCTCTATTAATACGATATCCGAAAAAAGTGATGCGAGGCAGTGTTAATGATGATATGGTGTTAAATCTTGATTTTGCTCCGACGCTGCTGGACTGGGCGGGAGGTCCGATTCCGAAAGATGTTCAGGGGCGCAGTTTTAGGCCTAATATGCTTGGACGTACGCCATCGAACTGGCGAAAATCGATGTATTATCATTACTATGATTTCCCTTCAGGCCAGCTGGTCAAGCGGCATTACGGAATTCGAACCGAACGATATAAGCTGATACATTTTTATTATGATATTGACGCATGGGAATTGTATGACTTGCAACAGGATCCCAATGAGATAAATAACCTGTATGGCAGACCAGAGTACGCAGAGATAACAGAGAACCTTAAAAATGAACTGAATCGCCTGCGTAAGCAATATGGCGATTCTGATAAGTTGGCAGAGCAGTTTAAGCAGGAATATTTCCAATCTGAACGAGGCAGGATATGGAAAGAACGTTATTATAACATGAAAAAAGAATATACTAAATAGTCGCCCCTTAAAAACCGCTTGATAGTATTATTTACGGGGTGTTTAACATAAAAAAGCATTAAATCTTATGCAAGGTTTTTAATGGTTTTATGCAAAATACATGCACAAAAAAACATTATGTTCAGTAACCCTTTATGGAGGAATGTAAATGGCTAATACACAAATTAATCGTCGTGACTTTCTCAGACTGATACCGGCAGCAGCCGGATATCTCGGCTTGTCAAATTTGCTTACCGGATGTAATATAGAAAAAAGAAACGAACTCGGTGACATGCCACTCAGCCGATGGAACTCGAAAATGCTATATAACAAACCGCCATTGGTTTTGAAATCTGACAGAATGATTGACGTATTGGGAGAGACAACCTTAGCTGACCTGCCGGACCCCCAGCCAAAGCACCCTGCGCGTATGAAAAACGCAACTCCTATTATCGAACGAATGTGGCGCATCGCTTTGAGGGATGTCGAGTCCAATATCGTAGAAACAGATCAAGGTAAATATTTCGGGGCGGGAGCGATATTCGGCCCAAAAGTATTTACGCGTGACATCAGTTTTGCCGGGGTTTTGGGGGTTAACAAATTGTACCCCGATCTGATGAGAAGCAGTCTCGAGTTTACACGGAATCTGCGTTGGGATCTTGGCTTTAAAGTGATTGATTACCACAAGATTGATGAGATCGATGTCGACTGGCATCTCACCGGATTAGGCGCCGAAAAATTTGTAAATAAGTACCACACCAACTGCTACTCACGGCGAACAGACGATGTCATTTGGCTATGGTGTGCAGGCGATCTTATAAAAGACAGCACCAACAAAAAAGATTGGAAATGGCTCTACGACTGGGGCACCAAATTCTTTGAAAGATTTTACGATCCTTTCTACGACGAAACCGACGGCCTTTACAGAGGCCAGGGCTGTTTTATGGACGTCCACAGTGGCCCACACAAAACCACCGCCTACCCGCATAGCTGGACCACGAGTGATTGCGTACTGGTAAAAGCGACATCTACTAACTGTCTTTATGTAAAAGCTCTTCAAACAATGTCCCAAGCCGCCAAAAAACTCGGGTACAAAGCACAAGCCGACCAATGGTCCAAAAAAGCTGACAAACTCAAAAAAGCTATGTGCAAAGAATTGCGATATCCGGATGGTACGTTTGCGTATTATAAGGACCGCTGGGGTAAACTTGCCGAGAGAAAAGAAGCATTAGGAACTGCACTGACCGTTTTGAGCGAAGTAGTAACCGGCGATGACGCCGTCAAGGCCTTAGCCGGGTACCCGGTAACGGATGTTGGTATTCCTACTTATGATCCGTTCTTTGGCTTTGAACGTGCGTATCACGATAACACTTCCTGGCCTTTTGTAGTAAGTTTATTTTTCCGGGCACTTGATAAGGCAGACGGCGGGGATCGCACTGCACAATGCCTGGCGTTAGTAGGGCGAGTATGTAAAAATGACGGTTTCCGCGAATATATCGATATGCTTGACAAGTCCGCTAAAGGTTCCGGCAGTCAGCTTTGGTGCGCTGCCGCATTTATCGATATTTGTATCAGAGCAGGACTGGTAGAGATTTGAGCAAGCACAGGAGAGCACAAGTGAATTGCCAGCTGATTGAGTTCGTGATTCGTCGGGTGTTTCAAAAGGTCTCCTGAACTCCTTGACGCACAAATAATAAAAGAGTAACATATTTACAGTTTCTACCCAACATATATAAAATAAAGTCACCGCCGTGACGCCACGGCACACCTGTAGCGCCCGAATTGAGTAAACTTTTACAATTTGTTTCCGTTGAGCGCGAAAATACAGGTTATGGAGGATACATTTATGACACATACAGTCACCCGAGAAATTGAGACTATCGGTGCCCTGCAAGTTGTGCCTTTCGCACATCCACAGGGATGTCGCGGATACCTTTTGGCTGATCGAGAGAGCAAAAAAGCCTTGGCCCTGGACGTACACCTTGATCTCGTCCACGATATGGTTGAACGACTGAAGGTTGAAAATTGGAAGCTTTGCTATGTGGTGGATACACACACTCACGCCGATCATCCTTCAGGTGCAGCTGAAATAGCTTCGCAGTTCGACTGCACCCGAATGACACACGAGAAGGCCAATCACTCAGGGGTCATAGTTCACCCCAAAGACGGCGAACGAATTTACCTCGGTAAATCCGGTATAACGGTGCGTTACGCGCCCGGTCATACACCCGACCACATGGGCTTGGCCATCGACGGTGCGTTTTTCTCAGGTGATTCCCTACTCATTGGCGGCGTAGCCCGTACGGACTTCCTGGGAGGAGACGCGGGCCAGCTCTTCGATTCAATACACACATTCCTGGCCGATTTACCGGAAGAAACCATTCTTTTTCCTGGACATGATTATAAGGATCAAATTAAGAGCACGCTGGGAGAAGAGAAAAGAGGGAACCCGTGGCTGCAAATCAGCGATCGTGATACGTTTGTGCAGAAGCTCACCGCCAACCCTCCTCCCCGACCGGCCAATATGGACGATCTTCTGCGCTTGA
>CBDURK010000330.1:0-3786 GCA_965369645.1 uncultured bacterium
CCTGACGAGCTGCGTACGGTGATTGTCTTGCCCTTGAAGTCGATATCCCAGTTACCATCGCCTTTATAGGTACCAGGCGAGACCTCCACGATATCACCATAAGACGCAGAATCAATAGCCTGCTGGATTGTGGCAAAATCACGCGGTACTTTAATCGTAGCGGGAGATGAACTCAAAAACACCTCGATATTATCTATCAGGACCTCAGTTCCGCGGAATTTGACATAACAAACACCACTTACAGACTCGATAGAGATGTTATGGCTTCCCTGCCCCAGTTGCCGTGCCGATTCCCAATTGACACCATCGTCTGAGAGCGAGTATTGAAAAGAGCCGGAAACCAGGTCGGTGGTGTCCTGAAAACGTATGTCAATATTCAGGTATCCACTCACAGCACTGTGCGACTGAACGGAAGCAACCGGAAAGGAATACCCAAGAACTGCCGCCTCGCCGTTGTAGTCCCCGAATCCTAATTCGTCTGTATCGCTATGGTAGAGATATGGCTCCGACGGGGGAAAAGCCCCTCGCGGCCAGTAAATCGAGTGAAGGTAGCTGTCTTCTTCAGCTTTGATGGTGCTGAAATCGTCTCGATAATTATATGTCCAGGCATTAACCTGAGCTGGAACCAGGCACACTGCAACACTTACTACAATAGCAGTAGTAATCCAACTCCAAACTGTTGTTGCCAACCTCATCTTCATTGCCTTTCACGGACCAAATATAATACCTCATGTCAATTAGCAGTATCCTCCCTGGTTTTAGATAACCTTTACCCAATCGCTAATCTACTCGAGTGTCCCCTCCACTAACTCCACAAGCCACAAAAGACCCGAACTGCTCTTTGAGGCCCCCCGGCTTTTGGATCTGCTCGGAGATACAAACTCTCCATTAATAACATCGTTAATTGTCTGAATATACGAGAATTTCAGATTCCCCTTATCGCCCTTATCGGTTGAAAAGGTGATTTCATCAATAACATCAACTTCCAAATCAATGTTGTAGATTATCCTAACGCCTTCATGGATTAACTCCACTTGTGCAAATCGGCTGCCCGGCGTATGCTTTGTTTCAAATCGAACACGCTGTGCAGCAGCATCGCGGCGAACTACATCGATTGTGTGCAGTCCCAGCCAGGGTTTGGCCAGGCCCTTGAAAAAGCTGCCGCTCGGGTATTTAGTGACATCCTGAGACGGCGAACTGCGCACATAAGCCTCATTTTTCGAATCAAATATCGTCATCGAACCGACCCGCAGTTTCAACCAGGGGCTGTATCGTGCACTTGTAGCATAAACAAATGGTATTCTTCCCATTCCAGAAACATTCTCACCGTTTATTTGGCCCGTAACTCTAAAGTAAGTCCAACCGCGTTTATGCATAACATCTCGGTCATCAATAACCTTGGCTGTCCTGGGCCAGTCAGATTGAAAGTAACCCTCTTCCAAAACATTGGAATGCCGGATAGCCCATGGCTCAGAGTTATCTTTATTGCGTGCGGAAACAACCAATAGACCTTTACCTTTGGCCGGTAAATGCTTCATACCACGTGGGCTTCCTTCAACCTGACAGATAAAATCGACCAATTTAGGATCATCTGTGGGGAACTTTAGAACGCTAAAGTCGCTGGCCCAGGTGCGGTAGTTGTTAATGTGAACACTATTGTCACCGAAGGAGTAATTTGCATTTTCGTTCTGCAGTACAAGCTTGTATGACTTTTCACCAACCACGCCGGATGTTGCCCGCAGCATCATGAATTGCGATGCACCTTGCGGAAAATAGTACCAATGCTCTTCGGCGGCTTTACTGTTCTGGTCGAACTGGCTGATAACCTGGGTACTTGCCGGAGATTGGCGGGGAACATCGGCATCCTTCCAGGGTGCCGAAGTCGTCACTATCGTCCCGGCAGTCAAAGCTCCGGCTGCTGTTAATGTAACAATTGCGGTTTTTGTGGTCGCCAGTCCGACTACTCCGGTTAGCAAGCCAACTTTTACCGTAGCAGCAGAGATTGAAATTTGTGCCGCAGCGGCCTTACTCGGGGCGGTAATCTTTCCGAAGAGCACAAGAGCCGTCAGGAGAGTTCCTTTGCTAAAGCCATTGCGTGAAAGCTCTTTCTGCAAAGACTTTTTAGCACGTAAAAACAGCATACGCGTACTAAATTCGCTGCAACCCAGCGACTCGGCAATCTCCGAATGCGTCATGCCGTCATAACATCGCATTATCAGGACAGCTTTGTGCCGCGTCCTGAGCTTTTTCATCGCCCCTGAAACAATCTGTTTCAACTCTTCGCTAACGAGGTTCTCCAGCCCATCCTGACGGTCTCTGAATCTGGCCTTGCGTTTCGCACTGGAGAGCGCCAACTTTTTTTGTGTCTGCTCGGTTCTGTAATGACGCCGCAGCTTGTTGACGGCTATACCGTATAGCCACGGCCAGAATCGATCATTATTTTTTAATTTTCCCAACACCTTACACATCTCCAATAAAGTCTCCTGTACAATTTCCTGAGCCAGGTCATCTCTCTGAGTCATACGATAAACATACGTCCGCAGGCGTTCTCTTGCCTGCCCGGCTAACTGCTCAAGGCATTGCCTATCACCTTGCTGAGCCCGTTTGATCAGTTCAGTTTGACACGACTGTTGAATCATTAAGGAATCCCGTTATTATTAAATCAACAAAACTATATTAAAGTGCCATCTCCGGTATTAAATGTAACGTTTTTTTCATAATTATAGCAGACAGCCTATGCGGCATAATCTCAGTCTATTTCTGCAATTATAGCCGCTTTGAGCCCTATCCGGCCCTTGTTTTACTTCAAATCAAGTATATGGAACATACAGTCCGGCAGTTTTGCCTGAATCATCTATATATCCTGCCACAATAAAAACGTATATCTTCCTTTGTATTAAGCACTTACAAGACTTTGAGCAGAACTCTCAAGTACAAATTCTTTATCCGGTAATTGCCCTGCACATTGGTCTAAAGTTTGAACACTTTCACCTGAAAAGGTGGTAAAGGACAAAGCCGCATATAAAACAGATAATATCGGACTATCCCTTTCCTATTGTTGCACTCCTTTTAATTTCGGGGATTATGAAAAAATTATAACATTTTCCAGAAATAAAATCAAAATTTATCTAAAAAATACCCTATTAACACTGAAATCACATAATAATCAGATCAAACAGTTATTTCAGTTTATTTTAACCTTCTTCACTTGTTACTACGTTCGAGCCAGTTATCCAGTTCGGCAGACAGTTCTTTGGGAATAACATATTCAGCCGCAATTTTATCGCCGGTTTGTTCAATCCACCGACGTAAAAGCCGGCGATGCGTATCCAGGACATCTTTGTATTGCTCGATATCTGCGAGGTTCTTCATTTCACCCGGGTCATTTTTCATATCTGTGAGCTGCTCACGATTTTCACCTGAGTCGAAAATACAATACTTGAAGCGGTCCGTTCGAAGCATCCTTCCGAGCTGACTCTCTGAGACGACAAAATCACGCCATCGTTTAGTATTTCCCCCTTCCGCCAGTGGCCGCATACTCATGCCATACAGTTTTTCAGGAGTTTCGATGCCTGCATAATCACAAAGAGTAGGAAGAAGGTCAAGGCCGTTGGAAACCAGATGGGTATCATCGACTACACCTTCAGGAATCACTCCCTTAAAACTCATTATGAACGGAACACGCACGGATTCCTCATAGAGTACCTGCTTGTGCTCAAGTTTGTGCGCAGAATCCATGTCACCGTGGTCGCTGGTGAAGACTATCAGGGTGTTATCTTCAATCTG
>CBDURK010000331.1:0-3771 GCA_965369645.1 uncultured bacterium
ACATTGTAAGGACGGCCGAGGCCCTTATTAAGGCAGGCATTAATAATATGGAAGTGACCTGCCGGATAAATAAACCTCTGGAGAAACTCACACGGTTGCGTAAAGAGCTGCCTTATTTTGCAGCGGGCACGGCGAGCCTGATTGACTGGCCCGAAATGCTCGATGTCTATAATAAGGCCAATCCTCAGGACCCCCTGCCTTCGGTGCAGGAGGTTGTGGATGCAGGTGCGAGCTATCTTGTTTCGGCGGTCAATTTCAGCGATGCCAGCTATAAGAAATACGCCGGGAAGCTGCCTATCATACCGGGATGCGGCAGTGCAACCGAGGTTGTCAGCCAGTTTTCCAAAGGGGCAAATCTTTGCAAGATATTCCCTGCCAAACAACTCGGCGGGCCGGCCTTTGTCAAGGCAATCGATCCGGCTATTCATAAAACAATCAGCCTGGTGCCAACGGGTGGAACAAATCCCGGTAACATTCCCGAATATATTAACGCGGGAGTTCTGGTGCTTGGCGGCTCGTTCAGTATGATTGAAAAGGCAACAATGAATAAAATCATCAACGAGCAGGACTATAATCTTTTGGCTAAAGAGCTGACAATCATTAAACAATTGATAGACAGGCTGCGGGCGGAAAAATATCCCGATATCGATTTTTCCAAAGCCTCAATCGAACAAATAAGCCTCACAACGGGCAGGAATTTCAATATAGCATAGAACCATAAATACATAACAAGATACGAGATGCAAAACACAATTCTTACTGGTTTTTGGCTGCGAATTTTATCAGCAGCCGTTGTCATTTTTTCAGCGGCGGCTTTGCACGCAAACTCTGAAGTCTCCGACTCGGGATTAACGATTAACGGCAGAGATACCGGCTATCGCGGTATATGGTATATGAATCAGCCGTCCGGCGATGAGTACGTCTATAAATACAGCGGAGGATTGGGAACATACTGCGCCAAGCACAAACCGTTCGCCGTCTATAGCGAAAAGGCCGGTAAGACTTTTTTCTGCTACGGCGGGACAGCCACAGACAGCAACCGAAAGCTCCTGCATATAGTCTCTTACTATGACCATAAGACGGGGATGGTGCCCCGCCCGACCATACTTCTGGATAAAAAAACCAGCGATGCCCACGATAATCCGGTTATATCATTAGATGAAAATGGGTACATCTGGATATTCTCAACTTCCCATGGCACCAGCAGGCCTTCGTATATCCACAAAAGCAGAAGGCCATATGATATCAGCGAGTTTGAGCAGATAAACGCGACGAAGATAGAAAACGGCAAAGAAATTTCAATGAAAAATTTTTCGTATATGCAGCCCTGGTACGTCAAAGGGAAAGGCTTCATCTGTTTCTTCACTCGCTACAATTATCCCGTTGACCGTACTATCTGCTTTATGACAAGTACCGACGGTATCGAATGGTCGAAATGGAACAGGATTGCCGCAATTGATAAAGGGCACTATCAAATAAGCACCGCAAATAACGACAAAGCCGGAACCGCGTTTAATTTTCATCCTGAGGGAAAAGGTCTGAACTGGCGGACGAATTTATACTATATCCAAACGACCGACTTCGGCAAAACATGGCGGAGCGCCGACGGCCAAAAATTGACTCTGCCTTTGAGAGACATTAAGAATCCCGCACTTGTCGGCGATTACCAGGCTCAGGGTCTTAACGTATATCTAAAGGACATTCGGCTGGATAAAAAGGGAATGCCCGTTATTTTATTTATTACAAGTAAAGGGTACGAATCCGGGCCGAAAAATAATCCACGTACATGGACGACCGCTCGCTGGACGGGCAGGATATGGCAGATAAGAGAGGCTTGTGTCTCGGATAACAATTACGATATGGGCTCGCTCTATATTGAAGCCGACGGGACCTGGCGAATAATCGGACCGACACAGACCGGCCCGCAGCCGTATAATCCGGGTGGCGAGATAGCTATGTGGATAAGCAAAAACCAGGGAAACTCCTGGAAAATAACCAAACAGCTTACGAAAAACAGCCCGTATAATCACACTTATGCGCGGCATCCGGTAAATGCCCATCCTGATTTTTACGCTCTCTGGGCGGACGGCCACGGCAGGATGCCCTCGCAGTCGTCTCTTTATTTTTGCGATAGAGAAGGTAATACCAGGCTGCTGCCGCGCGAGATGGCTGAAGATTTTGTGAAACCGAAATTGTTGGAGAATATCTCGAACAATTAATTTGAATTATCATACGACCATTGCTCTGATCGGAGAAAAAAATTTATGGAAACAAGGCAAATAGCAAATCAGACGATAACCTTTCATCGTTATAATACAGTAATCGTGGGAGCAGGTGCGGCGGCAATGAACTGCGCGGTGCACCTGTGTGATTTTATGACCCAGAAGGACATTGCAAATCCGAAGGAAAGAATAGCCGTAGTAACCGCAGGCCTGGGGCTGGGTGCATCGCGGATGAGCGGCTCGGACAAGCAAACCTATTATAAGATTGGCACAAGTCCGGATATCGCAGACAGCGCCGAAGAATTCGCAAAGAGCCTGACTGCGGCCGGGTGCTGTCACGGCGATTCGGCGCTCGTCGAAGCAATCGGCTCACTTCGTGAATTCTACCATTTAGTCCAGGCGGGCGTTCCATTTCCAACCGATTCGGCGGGCACCTTCATCGGCTATAAGACAGACCATGACCCTTATGAACGAGCCACGTCAGCCGGACCAAAAACGAGCAGGTTCATGAGCCAGTGTCTGCAGAAACAACTCGAACGGTACGGTGTTGAAATTTACGACCGGCAGGAACTCGCACACTTACTTACAACCGGTTTCGGCGAAGCAAAGCGAATTACAGGCGTTGTAACCGTCGATAAGAAAAACATCGATGAATCAAATTACGCCATAAATGTTTACCTCGGTGCGAATATAATCCTCGCCGCCGGGGGGCCGGGCGAGATGTTCAAAACCACTGTCTATCCGAAGGGACAGCTCGGTATCCACGGGCTCGCTTTCAAGGCGGGCCTTATCGGGGCAAACCTGACCGAGTCGCAGTTCGGCCTGGCAAGTATCAAATTCCGCTGGAACGTTTCCGGCACATACATGCAGGCGTTACCGCGAATTTTCAGCACGGACGCAGACGGTAAAGACGAGAAAGAATTTCTAACGAACTTTTTCCCGTCGATGAGCAAGATGGCAACGGATATTTTTCTCAAGGGCTATCAGTGGCCATTTGACCCGCAGCGGATAGAAAACCTGCAATCATCGCTGGTTGACATCATCGTATTCAACGAAACTCAAAAGGGCAGGCGGGTATATATGGACTTTCTGCGAAATCCGGTCGGCAGTGATTCTATGGACGAGTTTGATATCGATGAGCTTGAGCCGGAAGCCAAAGAGTATCTGCAGAAAGCCGGCGCATTGCAGAAAACGCCTATCGAACGATTAGCACACATGAATACCCCTGCTATCGAGATATATACGGAGAACGGCATCGATTTATATTCCGAGCCGCTCGAAATCGCGGTCTGTGCCCAGCACAACAACGGCGGTTTTGCCGTAAATAAATGGTGGCAGTCTAACATACCTCAAACCTTTATAATAGGTGAGATGGCAGGTACACACGGAGTCAAACGTCCTGGCGGCTCGGCCCTTAATGCCGGCCAGACCGGCGGGCTGCGGGCGGCCGAATATGTAGTAAATGTCTATGGCTGTGAGCTGCCGGATTATTCAGACAAGCAGACTGAGATTGACAGCCAGTTAAGTGACATTGTCGCAGGTATTGAGC
>CBDURK010000332.1:0-3764 GCA_965369645.1 uncultured bacterium
GGGCCAGATTAACGCCTTTATATTTGCCCTCGACTGAAAAACAGGCCAGGTAAACACACCTGTCTTGCTTGAAAAAAATTGACCGGACAAATCTCGTTTATCTAATCGAACCTCAACCTTAATTCCTTTTGATTGCAAAAGCCACTGCGCCTGATGCTCCTCCTTTACTACATCGCCAACCGGGTCTAAATCAGGCTGGCCTCTGGACAGCAGGATTTTATCACCCCCCGGCAGCTCGGCGCTCATCTGAAGTGTTGCCGGTGATACTTCGACAGACCAAGACTCATTGCTCAGGACAATTTCATCCGACCGAGCCGCCCGCACCCCGACTGCGACAAAACAAACCGCCGCAATCAGCAAGTAACAGCACCACCTCTTCGCTTTGCGCAAAGTCCAATCCAGAACTGACATCACCAGCATGAAATACTCCTCAACGATGAAGGTCTATGTTATTCTTTAATTCAAATCGTGAATCAATCCGCCTATTTTTCTATTATGTCCACCAGGCCCACGTCGATATATTGGCCGCCCTCGGTCTGAGAGCAGTGAACGGCCAAGCTATTTGTCCCGACCTTCAACGTCTTCTGTCCCTTCTCGTCAAGCCTGAATTGAATATAACCAGAAGTATGGCCCTTGAGCTTCGCGACAAGCTGGCTGTTGATATAGACCTCTGCGTCCTCATCATGATGGATTAAAAGCTGCAGCCGGCTGAATTTTATACTATCCAGCTCAAACGTTCTGCGCATCCAGATACCCGGACTTTTCCACTCGGTACCGACAACAGCACCGGGTGTCCCTTCAGTACCGAATCCGCCTGTGCCTTCCTGCCAGTTGGAATCAGAGAAGCCCGCCCGATACCAGCCGACGCGAGGTTCGTCTGTCGTATAGCGCCAGGTTTGTCCCGTTTGTTGTGAGGTCGGAACAAGCGTCTTAACAACAGGAGGCGGCAGATACAAAAGCCTGTTCGCCGCCGCGACCTTTTCAACATCCATCTTTATCATCGCCCTGTTGTAAGTCATCAGTCCGTTGACCTCAATCTCAACATCGGTTGTCTGTGTATATACCCCCGCGCACAAACCCGGGCCAATCAGCGAACGCAAATTATCAAGCAGAACCAGGTACGCATCGGTAAGTTCCTCACGAGTCTCATAGCTGCGGTATCCCCAGTTCTTTTTATCCTGCCATGTATGCCCCGGGACCGGCAGACCCAGACCGCCAAATTCACCCAACACCGCAGCGCGGTTCTCTTCGGTTGGCGGCGCAGCCGGGCCAGGATATCTGTGAATATCGTGCACGTCACCAACGCCCCGGTCGGACCAGCCGCTCGTATTATTCACTAATCGGCTCGGGTCAAGCTCCTTCACATAATCCACAATCCTCGCCGTATCATACTGTCCCCAGCCCTCGTTAAAAGGCACCCACATTACTATACTTGGGTGATTGCCGAAGGCGTTAACAACACGCTTGAGCTCCAGCTCAAACTGCTTCGCCGACTCTTCAGTTCTCTCAAGGTCAGGCTCATTACCGCGAATGTGCTTGTCGCCGTTGGGCATATCCTGCCAGACCATCAACCCTAATTTATCACACCAGTAGTACAGCCGGTCAGGCTCCACCTTGACGTGCTTGCGCAGCATATTACAGCCGAGCTTTTTCAATACATCGATGTCATAGCGAAGCGCCTCATCGGTCGGTGCCGTGTACAGCCCGTCCGGCCACCAGCCCTGGTCAAGCGGACCGTAGTGAAACAGCGGCTTGTTGTTCAGAAACAGCCGCGTTATACCTTCTTCGTCTTTGTCCAACGAGATTTTCCGCATACCGAAGTAACTGTTTACTGTATCAACGATCTTGCCTTTACTGTCCTTAAGCGTTACTTTCACATCATACAAAAACGGTGAATCCGGCGACCACAGTTTAGGCTTTTTGATTTGTAAAACAAATTCTTCATTGGCATTGCCTTTGCCCTTTATCTTGTTGAACCAACCAAGATTGATTTCCGCTTCAACGCTGCAGTCAGTTGTTGCCTGCGAGCATACCGCGGTTATGCACACCGATTCAGAGTCAATATCCGGAACGATTTTCAGTGACTTAATATGCGCCGCAGGCACAGGCTCGACCCATACCGTCTGCCAGATTCCCGTTACCGCGGTGTACCATATCCCGCCGGGTTTTTTTACCTGTTTACCCCGCGGCTGAGTGCCGGTGTTCGTCGGGTCCCAAACACTTAATACAATTTCCTGCGAACCGGTATCATTCAGAACATCGGTGATATCCAATGTGAACGGGTCGTAACCACCTTTATGGCTGCCCACTTTTGTGCCGTTCACCCATATTGTCGAATCCCAGTCCACCGCCCCAAAATGCAGCAACAAGCGCTGAGACTTCCATTTCTTGGGAACATCAAATGTTCGCCGATACCATAGCTGGTTCTCTTCACCCACAGCCTGCATCACACCTGACAGAGCAGACTCAATAGGAAACGGCACGAGAATTTGTCCGTCGAACTGGACCGGCTGCCGCTGCTCCTTGGCCCTGATTGCGTATTCCCATAACCCGTTAAGATTCAGCCAGTTTTTGCGGACCTGTTGCGGACGTGGGTACTCGGGGTGAACTTTTTTCGGTGAGACCTGACCTGACCACTGGGTCATAAGCGGGCCCTGGCCTACCTGCCACTCGGCCTGTATAGGAGAGCAGATACACAAAAGTGCAAATATTATGACGCAAAACCGGATTGTATCCCGTTTCCAAAGTCGTAATCCCCTCCGCCGTGTTCTTTGTGCCGAACAGCCGCCTGCAATGCAATTTGAATCCATTGTTCGTCTCCTTTCGAATAGTTACAGTTCAAAAAGTAACTGCATATCCCGCTCGTCGCCGAGCAGGCAGTCCTTTTATGCCGAATTCTACAAATGCAGCTTTAGATTACCTTCGATCAGCGGATTTTGCAATAAAATTTCATACTATAGAAAAAAGGCCAAAAACTTTTCCCGCTTACATCTACCGAACGCCTCAGCCATGATAATCCCAAAGATTTCCCTTGACGGGAAGACAGGCAATTTGGTATAAATAATATACTTGGTGTAGTTTGTGTGCGCTTAATCAGGTTACTACGAATTTTGCGTTAAAAAGGAAGGAGGCTGCATTTTAGATTTTCTTTTTCAATGCTGAATTGGAAATTGGCAATTCTTATAAGAAATTTATTTTTTAGCATTTGCCTAAAAAATATAATTCGTAATTATTTTAACACTTTTAAGGAGGACTATTATGTCTAAGAAATTGATTTGTTTGATTTTAGTGTTAGCCTTTGGCCTGACCGCGGGGCTCGCCGGCGCCAGCGAGATAAAGATTAATTTCCAATCAGGCGGGGCGCCAATACCGGATGGGTATCTGCCCGAATATGGGGATCCATTCGGTGAGCACGACAGCGGCTGGAACTACGGGTGGGACCAAAACATAAGAAGCGGTGCACGTGACCGCAACAGCGCCAATGCACCCGACCAGCGTTACGACACCATAAACCACCTCCAGCAGGCAGGCGGGGACAAAATATGGGAGATCGAATTACCCAATGGAACTTATAACCTGTTTCTTGTCTGCGGTGACCCAGAGTACGGGGACCAGACCAATAATTTTGATGTCGAAGGCGTGCTGCTAACCGACCCTAATCCGCCTCCGCCTGAACCCGCCTTTGACTTTGACGAGTTCAACGTGACAGTGGAGGTTACCGATGGTCGCCTAACCATCCAGCCGGGAGCCGGCGCCGACAACTG
>CBDURK010000333.1:0-3753 GCA_965369645.1 uncultured bacterium
GAATTAGTTCGGTTTGTAGGAGGGGGCTGATTATATGGATAAATTAATTATTGCAGGAAGAGAATTTAATTCCCGGCTGCTGATAGGAACGGGTAAGTTTGCATCTTGTGAGCTTATGGCCGAAGCCATTGAAAAATCGTCCGCGGAAATTGTCACCGTCGCGCTTCGCAGAGTCGATATAGAAAACGAAAATGACGACATTCTCTCCAGTATCGACAGGACCCACTATTTGTTGCTTCCGAATACATCCGGCGCACGCAGCGCCGACGAGGCCGTACGCTTGGCGAGGCTGGCACGTGCGGCAACCGGCATTAACTGGCTGAAACTGGAGGTTACGCCGGATCCGTATTATTTGCTTCCCGACCCGGTGGAGACGTTAAAGGCCGCTGAGATCCTGGTGAAAGATGATTTTGTCGTTCTGCCGTATATCAATGCAGACCCGATTTTGGCAAAGAAACTCGAAGATGCGGGCACCGCAACAGTGATGCCCCTTGCAAGCCCTATCGGTTCGAACCAGGGGCTCAATACCCGAGCGGCCCTTGAAATTATAATCGAGCAGGCCAACGTCCCGGTGGTGGTTGATGCGGGTTTGGGTCTGCCGTCCCATGCCGCAGATGCAATGGAAATCGGCGCCGATGCGGTTTTGGTCAATACGGCAATTGCCACAGCGGCAGACCCGCCTGAGATGGCTGCGGCTTTTAAGCTGGCAGTCGAAGCGGGGCGGATGGCTTATGAATCCGGAACGCCTTCTGCCGGCAAGAAAGCAAGTGCTTCGAGCCCGCTGACGGGTTTCCTCAGAGAAAAATAGAAATGTCACGCTCAGCAAAATATACCTATACAGATATAAAAACCATTCTCGCCGAAAAAGGTCTCGACCGAAACGGTAAGTATTGGCAGCAGCAGTTAGAGAAAATCAGCAGCACTGACGTTGAAAAAGCCTTGTCCGGACCTACAGGTACTTACAGTTTTGATAGGCTACTGGCTCTTATTTCGCCTGCTGCTGAAAATTATCTTGAGCAAATGGCCCAATCGGCCCATCAGCTCACCATCAGAAGATTCGGGCCGACAATCAGGCTTTATGCCCCTTTGTATTTATCCAGTTACTGCTCGAACAGTTGTTATTACTGCGGCTTCAATAAGGAAAACAAATCCGAGCGGGCGAGACTGACAATCGATCAGGCTTTGGAAGAGGCAAATATTATTGCCTCCGAGGGCTTCAGAGACATACTGCTTGTCAGCAGCGAAGACAGACAATTTATCAGCGTTGATTACCTCATAGAGCTTGCCGGCAAGCTCAGGGGAAAATTCGCCTCGATATCAATAGAAATTTATCAGTTGAGCAGTAGCGAATATGCCGAACTCTTTAAGGCAGGTATCGAGGGTGTAACACTTTATCAGGAAACATACGACCGCGAAGCTTATCAATACTATCATCCTTCAGGCCCAAAATCCCACTACGATAACAGGCTTGAGACTCCTGAACATATTGCCGCCGCGTCAATGCGAGAGGTTGGGTTAGGTGTTCTATTAGGGCTCACCGACTGGCGGATTGAGACCCTTGCCCTTGCCGAACACGCCCATTATTTAATCAAACGCTATTGGCAATCTCACGTTTCGTTTTCTTTCCCGAGGCTCAGGCCGGCCCTGGAAGTCGGAAGCTCACAATTCAATTATTTACTTAGCGATAAAAATCTTGTGCAAATGATAACAGCGCTGCGATTGTGTTTTGCCGACGCGGGGCTGGTGCTGTCAACTCGTGAACGAGCACAACTGCGAGACCATTTGGTCAAACTTGGAATAACAAAATTAAGCGCCGGCAGCAAGACCAATCCCGGCGGGTATTCAGGACACAATGAAGCAATTGAGCAATTTAAAATCGACGATGATCGAAGTCCGGCTCAGGTGGCTGCTATGATAAAACAGCAGGGCTTTGAACCCGTCTGGAAAGACTGGGATGTTGCTTTTATCAAGTAAGAAGGAAAACATGAAACGAGTAATATTGGCGGTAATTATCATCCCGGCCGTTTTGTTCATTGGCTGTGACGGCAAAGAAGATGGGCAATCTACCCCGGAAGAACTGTTGTTATATTGTGGTGCCGGTATCCGTCCACCGACTGATGAACTTATTGAGACCTTTGGACGCGATTACGGGATTAAGATTGCTCCGGATTATGCCGGCAGCGAGGTACTCCTGTCAAAGATAAAGCTTATACGACAGGGCGATCTCTATATGCCGGGCGACAAACATTATGTTGAACAGGCAGCTCAGGCAGGTATGATTCTTTCCCAACGATCGGCTTGCTACTGGGTTCCGACTATCCTCGTACAAAAGGGCAATCCGAAAGAAATCCACGGCTTGAATGACCTGCTCAAGCCCGGGATAAAGCTGGGCCTTGGCGATCCGGACGCTTGTGCAATCGGCAGAACATCAAAAAAGATACTCGAAAAGAACAACATCAAATGGGAAGACTTACAAAAAAATCTGATATTCCAATCCCTTACCGTTAATGAGTTGGGTCTGCAGATACAGGCACAAGCCCTCGATGCAGTTATCGTCTGGGACGCAACAGCGAAATACTACAATAAACATGGAGATGAGATACCCATCGCCATTGAGAACAATGTAATTTCTACCGTCGATATCGGTGTGCTGAAATTCAGCAGGCATAAAGAGCTTGCGGAGAAGTTCGTGGATTTTGTAACTTCTGAAGCAGGCAAAGCGATTTTAAAGAAGCATCACTACAGTACCGAACCTCCGGAATAAAAGGGATTTATCCGGTGAGAAGTAATTTATAGTATGCAAATTGGAGATTAATGATGATAGACCAATTGTCCAATCCGTGGTGGGTTTTTGTTGCGCTGGGTATCTGTGCAGGCATTCTCAGCGGCGCTCTGGGATTAGGCAGTGGGATTATACTTGTCCCAACGCTTGTTCTGATTTGCGGCTTTGGGCAGAAAAGCGCTCAGGGCACGGCATTGGCGGCGATGGTCCCAATGGCACTGTTAGGGGCGCTGCGATACTGGAGGAATCCGGCAATTGATATTAACGCCCTGCCTGTCGGGTTAATTATATGCGGCGCTTTGGTTGGAGCATTAGTCGGGACAGAATTGGCCTTTCGGCAGCCAGACCCTATATTAAGGAAGGTATTCGCCGCTGTTCTGGTGATAGCAGCTCTAAGAATGTTTATGACTTCGGGAAAACCAGGGCGAGAAAGTCTTGATAACAATTTAACAGAACAAAAAACAGTAAATTCACTTGAACATGGAGAAACAAACAATGAGTCCGAAATCAGACAATAAAACTGTGCGTATTTTCAGCGCCAGGGCGTGCGCAGAACCCCTGGAAAAAGCCGCCAAATTATTTGAAGAACAGACAGGCATCGCCGTAGCAATCGACGTATGCAACCGCCATTGTGCCAACCCGGTGGCTGAAGAGGCTACGGGAGAAACAGGCGGCGATGATTTCCTGTTGGAAATATCCGATGCCGGCATACACGATCTTGCCATAGCGGGTGCAGAGTATTTGCTTGATGACGGGGAAGTGCGAAAAATCGTGCAAAAGGGGCAGCGCCGTACAATAGCATACCGTACCTCAGCTATTATTGTGCCCGCAGGTAATCCGAAGAACATACGTACCATCGAAGATTTAACTAAGCCCGGTGTACGTTTGGGTGTATCGGTTTTAGATTGCCTGAAAGGATTGTGGGAAGATATCAGCGCACGATTGTTCCTTTTGGACAAGATTCGACAAAA
>CBDURK010000334.1:0-3749 GCA_965369645.1 uncultured bacterium
TTATTGTATCTTAACAAACAGGCAAGTCAAGTTAGGTTAGTATGGAAACTTAAATGCTTCGAATAATATTTGTATGTTATGGTTGAAAAGATGTATCGATAGTCCATGTGCGCGAGGCGATTGGACTTTCCTCGCTTTGCCAGATGCCGGCGGAATTCTTACCTATTACATAAACGGTATAGGATTGTCCATTAAGCAGGTTTGTCAATTCGATAGGAACATCAACGGATAGCTCCTGACTCCATGGGCCGTTGTTGAGACGATACATATAATGTGTAATGCCTGGTCCACCGATGAAAAGTGTGGCATCGGTATGATAAGTTAGCTCATCGGGTTCACCGCAGATAGCAGCGCCACCGGGCACATAAGCTCCCATATCGAGGCCGCAGGGCCCGGTGCTAATCGCCGGTGAGATGACTTGTAGATGGAAATCAGTATTCGGATCAACAAAGACAGGGTCAGCCTCGATATTGCCGATACCGAGGTAGTGCAATGTCTCAGGTATAATCGAATTGTTGACAGTAATATCTGTAGTTTCAATTACCTCATCAAAAATGAGGTCTGTGTTATAAAAAATGCTGCCGCCCACATATATACCACGACCGGCTTGCCCCTGTCCAGGGCGATCAAAGTAAACAACTGCTTTATTAACATCAACCACCGTATTATTAATAAAAGTCACGAAAGCATCCTGTTTAATATTAGTAACATGGTCGGCATCGAAAAAGATATTTCGAACGATGACATATTCTTTTCCACGGCCTGCGGAGATTATATTTGAATTGCCGGTTGCATTGTTATAAGAATCTCTGTGGTAGTGCATAAAAACGTTCCCCTCGATATGGGCATCTGTCTCGAGGTCGAGGGCGTCATCGCCGCCACCCATAAAAACATTATCAAGGATTTGTGGGATCGGACTCGGGCGCGATGGGCCGTCAAAGTCAATCGCATCATTGTGTCCTTTAGTAGTCCCGAAAATATTATTTTCGATGATGAAGTAGCCGTCTTCGGGGACACCGCTGCCCCATATATGTTCACTGCGATTATTGGTGGTTGGCGGTTCATTCGGGCCGAAAATATCAGTGAAAACGCAGTTGGAAACAATCAGTGACGAATTAACCGTGCTGATACGGCGAAGGTCTGTGTTGTCTAATGTGACGTGGTCGAGCAGGAGGTTGGAGTTTTCAATACCTATCATTCCATTGTTGGAGCGACCATATTCGACAATGGCGTATGTGATGTGGTTATCACGAGTAGTGTCGATGAATTGAATACCATCCCATGTGCCTTTAGTTCCAGGTGTGCGTGTAAAGTGAATCAACTCATATTCAGAACCCACGGCGATAAGCTGGCCTTTAATAATAATTTTTGCATCCGGCTCAAAGAAAACCGTAGTGCCGGGCATGATAGTCAGGTCAATCCCGAAGGGAACAGTGAATTCTCCGATTATACTGTAAGGACCCTCATTAGGTGTCCATGTAGTGTTCTCGGACAAAATTCCATTTCCATTGGTCGGTAAATCGGTCTGCTCAAATTGGTAATATCCCTGCACACTTGCAACGCCGTTATCGTTACCTGCATTGATACACGGTGAATTATCCTGGAGGTGATAGTTGTTATTTGGAGAATCAACGAAGAGCGGGTCATGGTTGATATTGCCGGTGCCTGGCCATGTTTCACCTATATCTGAATAATCGATATTGATGTCTGCGGGGTCGTAGTCTGTATAGACCGGATTAGCGGCGAGGATAATAGAATTTGTTATGAAATATTCTATCGATGGGTCGGTGGGATTATATTTGTTAAAAGATTGAATTCCAAAATCGCGACAAACGATTGTGGCATGATTTAGAAAGACCCGGGCACTGTTGTGACTTGTGGCCTTGGCTGAAATGCCGATATCATTGTTAACAATCAGCGCGTAGTCAATTGTGACCTGGCCGTTAAAGACACTTATCCCCTTATCGAAGCAATCGCGAAATATGTAATCCTCCACCAGGACGGTCGAGCCTAATGTATCAAGGCCTTCATCATCTGTGTCGGCGATCACACCGCGACGGAGTGTAACATCCTGCCCGGCACTCTGGCTGTGTATATAGATACCATCGTTGTCGTCCGGCCCGAACATTTCCGTGATCCAGCTATCCTCGAATAATAAGGCGGTGTTGTTCATCTCAGGTCCCATTACCGACCTGGCCAATTGGCAGTTGCGGAAAGTCAGGTCCGAGTCGGAAGAAGACTGCATCACTTTGCCGTCATGATCGGTAATAGAAACAAAGTCGAAAACGATATTAGAACCAACCGGCCGGACAGCCGGGCCTGAACCTGTATGCCCACCACCGGGTGAGTGTCCAGCGCGAGTGATGTTTGTGTATTGATATATCGACGGCGATGCGTAGTCATGGTGGATTTCTCCCCATGCCCGAGCCGGATTATAGGCTGTAAAGGTAACCGGTGACAAGGCTGTGCCGAGAGACTTGATTGTTCCTTTCACGTCGATGTCTGTTCCCGACGAGCCGGAGCTTACCCCATCCAGTAAAATGAGTGTACCCGGCCGAATGGTCAGGATGTGGTCGCTGGGAATCAGCAGATCATCAGTTATATGGATAATACCGTTCCAAGTGGTGGAACCGCCTGCAAGTGTGCCGGAAACGCTTATGACCGGCTCATTACTCAGGTCGAGCAATGAGCGGCTGTTTTCGATACCATTGACGGTGGCGGTCAATGTAAAGTCGCCACTGCCCGTAAATGTTATCAGCGCGCTTCCCAAACCATTGCGCAATATAATCCGGTTTGTGGAAATATTGACGTTGGAATTATCAACAGACAATGTTGCTATGGCATCCCATAAGTCACGTTCAATATTACCGTCCGGCCGCACTACCTCAATTCGGACAAGAATCCCAATGCCCGGCAGGTAGCTGTCGCGAACTATAAGCTTTGTCCTCAAGTCCGGCACAGGGATTTGGCCTTCGCCGCCATTATTTTTCGGGTAATCATTGGTTGGGCCTGCCTCACACCATATTTCTATATACTCGTGTTCAAGCTCGCTGCCGGTACCGTTTTGACCATCCAGTGTCTTGATAATGATACGGTTTATCCCGGGGTATAAGTCTGAATATTTGATTGACCAGGTGCCTTCTTGCTGTGACCACTCGGCAAGATACCCGTTCACAAGTACCGAATGAGTCGTAACTGCGTTGGCTGTGCCGAACAACGCAATAGGATTGATGCCCGGAAGGTAGTGATAATCTCCGATTTTCAGTAGATTACTGTTGACCGTCAGTTCATTTTGTTGGGATTCATCAACGGCATACTGCCAGGCGTAAACTGGGCAGGTCAGTAATAATACGACCAATGCCAAAACAAGCGCTGAGTTTTTTAAAGATATGGCTATTTTCTATCTCCATCCATATTGACGCCGGAAGCTCACTATTTTATCTATCTGGATTGCCGTTTTGCGAAACGGTCATCCCCAGCTTGTGGGCCCTGGAATCGTGGTTACAGCTTATATAAACTAACAATATTCTAACATATATAGAGTGCTTGAGTCAACTAAAATAGGCCTGCCGGCTATGCTTACGAGGGACACTGTTTCCCCTAAGGAAGATATTATGTATGGTTAAAGGTTATTATAAGAGGCTAAGGAAGGTCTGTATAGGAAATAGAAAAATAAAAAGCTCTTTTAAGTCTGTTTTTCCTTGAAGTATAGGTGGCTAATCTGGTACAAATAGTATTGGTAAAGTTTG
>CBDURK010000335.1:0-3733 GCA_965369645.1 uncultured bacterium
GGAGAAAAAATATGAATATGCCTAATTACAAACGTCGGGATTTTCTAAAAGCCATGGGCCTGGGGGCTGCGGTGCTGGCGATGCAGGGGCCTTTGTTTTCCGGAAAAAGCAGTGCCTCTCGCCCAAAAAGACCCAACGTTCTATTTATCGCAGTCGATGACCTGCGCCCTCAGCTTGGCTGCTACGGCCACAAACAAATGATCTCTCCCAACATAGATCGTCTCGGCGCCGAAGGCGTCATCTTTCTTCGCTCCTATTGCCAGGTCCCCGTTTGTGGTGCCTCGCGTGCCAGCCTTATGACGGGAGTTCGCCCCACTGCAAACAGGTTCCTCGGCTATGACACCTGGGCAGAAAAAGACCTGCCCGGCGCACTCAGCGTCGCCAAACACTTCAAAAACAACGGATACCATACAATCTCCAATGGCAAAATATTCCACAATCGCACCGACTGCCTCGATGGCTGGAGCGAAGACCCATACCGCCCGAAAGCCCCCTGGAGAAACTACCTGCTCAAGGAAAACATAAAGCTCGATGAGCAAATCTCGCCAAACAGAGGACCTGCTTTCGAGAATGCTGATGTCCCCGATAATGCCTACTTTGACGGGATGGTAGCGGATAAAGGAATTTCAGACCTTCGCCGTATGAAAAATACGGATAAGCCGTTCTTCCTTGCTCTCGGATTCTTCAAGCCACACCTGCCATTCAATGCTCCGAAGAAATACTGGGATTTATACAGCAAAGAACAAATCGACCTCGCCGACAATCCTTTCCGCCCCAAAGGCGCTCCCGATGCCGCCTTGCACAACTGGGGCGAGTTACGTGCCTACCACAACATCCCCCCAAAAGGCCCGCTCTCGGAAGATATGGCCCGCACACTCATTCACGGCTATTACGCCTGCGTCAGTTACACCGATGCCCAGATAGGCAGGGTTTTAACCGAGCTTGACCGGCTTGGCCTGCGGGACAATACTACAGTAGTACTCTGGGGCGACCATGGCTGGAACCTCGGCGAGCACGGCCTATGGTGTAAGCACTGCAATTTTGAGACCTCTCTACATTCACCCTTAATCTTAAGGGCCCCGCATATCAAAGCCGGCTCTCGAACAAACGCCCTGACAGAATATATAGATATCTATCCATCACTCTGCGAATTATGCAATTTGCCCCTGCCGGCTCATCTACAAGGCAAAAGTTTCGTACCGCTCTTAAAAAATCCGAACCTTCCCTGGAAAAAGGCCGTATTTAGCAGATATTTCAAGGGTGATTCGGTAAAGACCTACCGCTACCGCTATACGCAATGGCGTGACAAAAAAAACAAAGTCTATGCACGAATGCTTTACGACCATTCCGTTGACCTTGTTGAGAATGTGAATATTTCCGAAAGACCGGAAAATAAAGAAATAGTAAAAAAAATGAGCACAATGATTCAGGAGCTTTGAGGGCCTAACAAAATGAATCGTAGCACCGAAAACGAGCGTTTTTGTTTCGGCGCCGAAGGCGAAGCAGGCCATCAGTTGATGGTCGATGCAGCCTGACGCCGTCCAGAAACGAAATAAGCCGTTTGAATGCAGAGTCATTTTGTTAGGGACTCTTTGAAAATAATGCAGCCGTTTACCCTTTTAATCAAACCCTCCGGTTCAGACTGCAACGTTGATTGTAAATATTGTTTTTACAAGCACCGGGCGCCAGAAGTCGGCCAGGGCAGACAGCGTATGAGCGATGAAGTCCTCGAAAAACTCGTCAAGGATTATATGCAGTTGAATTTCCCCATGGCCGGTTTCGCCTGGCAAGGCGGCGAGCCGACACTGATGGGTCTTGACTTCTACAAAAAAACGGTTGAGCTGCAAAAAAAGTACGGCAGCCCCGGCCAGGAAGTTGGCAATTCGCTCCAAACCAACGCCATTCTGCTCAACGACGAATGGTGCCGCTTCCTGCACGAAAACAAGTTCCTTGTCGGCGTCAGCATAGACGGCCCCAAAGAATTTCACGACTATTACCGACTCGACCATTCCGGCTCAGGCACTTTCGACAAAGTAATGAAAGCCATCGAAAATTGCAAGGAACATAAAGTCGAATTTAACACACTTACCTTACTAAACGCCAAAAACGTAGAGCATCCGGATGAAGTGTTTGATTTCCTCGTCGCCCTTGGAACAAGGTATATACAGTTTATCCCCTGCGTGGAACTCGAAGCCGGCACAAATAAGATAACGGATTTTTCAGTTACACCGCAGCAGTACGGCGAGTTCTTATGCAAATTATTCGACCGCTGGTACGAATATGGCCCGCAAAAACTGAGCATCCGCGATTTCGATTCGTTCCTGTCATATTACGTCACCGGCAAACACTCTATTTGCACGTTCGACAAACAATGCAGTCAATACATCGTTGTCGAACATGATGGCAATGCTTTCTGCTGCGACTTTTTTGTTGAGCCGAGATGGCAATTGGGTAACATCTTTGATACACCGATAGAAAAGCTCGCCGCAAGCAGCAAAAAGCGAACCTTCGCCCAGGCCAAAAAGAATATTTGTAATAAATGCCTTGTATGCAGGCACCTTGCAGTCTGTCGCGGCGGCTGCATGAAAGACAGGGCGCCGTTCGACAAAGACAATTTCGGCAAAGAAAGCTATTTCTGCGAAGGCTACAAGCTCTTCTTCGATCATGCTCTGCCGAAGTTTACGCAGATAGCCGCTGTTATTAACACCGCCAATGCCGCCCAAAATCGTCCCCCCGTCTGACAAAGGGACATTAGTATTGGCCGGTTCAGGCAATGTAACGAAACATTTAATATTTGGAGAAACAAACAATGAACTCGATTAAACGCAGGACCTTCCTTACCCGCTCAATCGCAGCTACGGCCGCCCTCGGTCTTACCTCTTGTTCATCTATCACCCAAACGTCCGCCGCAGAGCGCAAAAAATCGCGCCGCCCAAACCCCATCGCCGTCTCGACATATTCGTTCTGGCGCTTCAAGGAAAACTTAAAGCTCCCTATCGAAACCTGCATTGACGAAGCCGCCCGCATGGGATTTGATGGCGTGGATCTTCTGCTCATCCAGATGGAGAGCGAGGACAACAGTTACCTGCAGAAGCTCAAACGCCACGCCCTTATAAACGGCCTGGATCTTTGCTGTATGTCAACACACCAGGGCTACGTCTATCCCGACAAAGACAAACGCCAGCAAAACATCGACCTGACACTCAAACAGATTGAAATCGCTTACCGCCTCGGCGTCCCGATTGTCCGCATCAACACCGGAAGATGGCGCACAACCAGGAGCTTCGACGAACTGATGGCCAATCGCGGCATTGAGCCGATCCTTCCCGGCTACACTGAAGACGATGGCTTCAAATGGGTAATCGACAGTATCGAAAAATGCCTCCCCAAGGCCAAAGAGTGCGGCGTCATTCTCGGACTCGAAAACCACTGGGGCCTGGCCCGCACCGCAGAAGGACTGCTCAGAATCGTCAATGCAATCGACTCACCCTGGCTCGAGATACTGCTCGATACAGGCAATTTCCTCGAAGATCCGTACGACAAACTCGATAAGTGCGCCCCGCAGGCCGTCTTCATGCAGGCCAAAACTTATTATGGTGGCGGCCTATGGTACACCCTCGATTTGGATTATCCACGCATCGCACGAATTATGCGAAAACACAACTACAAGGGCTATGTCTCACTCGAATTCGAGGGCAACGAAGACTACAAAACCGCAATACCAAAAAGCCTC
>CBDURK010000336.1:0-3722 GCA_965369645.1 uncultured bacterium
CGGTCTGACAAATGTTGGTCTGCCGCCAGGGCAATCAGTTTTTAATGGCGCCGAGATACTGAAAAAACAGCTACTGCGTACATTGCATGTGTGTAGTGGATCACCTAATACGGTCATGTACCGAAAATCAGCCTTTGATGCTGCTGACGGATTACGTCCTAACGCTTTAACAACCGCATAGCCTAAGACAGCGATAACAACGGATGGGCCCATAACGGCCACAAACATAATCGCAACAATAATAAAGGTTTCGCGCCATTGCATTATTAATTCCTATCCTTTTTTAATCATCCTTCGCAAATGCGATTTCTTCTTCTTTCTTCTTTATCTTCTTATCTAAGCCACCTTTCCATACCAAAACCGGTAGCTCACCATTCCTTGCTCGTTCAGCTAACTCTGGCTTCTTCTGACTTAATTCTCTCCCAACTTCCCAGCAAGTGATTAGCCCTTTGTCACAGCCTCTCCAACGTTCATCCCAAGAAAGGCCTTCTCTTATGGGTTCATTGTAGGCTCGAAAAATTCGTTGGTTCATCTTACTTCCTATTTTCTCATATGCTTAACATAATATGAAATAACTTATCTCAGCCGCTGGCCTATATTTTATACTGAGTGGGTTCGGCAGTCAATACAAAAACACTCCTCGCAAAAATCATCTGTCAAATTTCATTTCTAAGCCTCACCCTCCACCCCACCCCCCCCATACTTCGATATGGTCTCGGCTGAGTTCATCGATTTGAGCCGTGTTTAGAATGGTTTTTCGTTGTGGGATATAAAGAGATTCAGTGTGCTGATTGATTCTTTTGAATGTTCGCAACAGAACTTCTCGCCAATATCACTGTACCATTTTAACAATCGCCTTGCGGAGTTCAACTGATATGTTCGACCACTTCTCGATAAGCAAACTCAAATCTGGATCATTTTCGCTTGCAGAAAACATGTTGCGCACATGTTGTTTTTCAAAAACCTCGTTTTTAGTGAGCGATGCACGATTTGAACCCCTAACCTCCGGATTAAGTATACGGTGAAAAAGAAATGTATCAATCATGTAATTCTTTGGGGGATAGCATCTGCATGAGCTGACTGGATCAACCTGAGTGGCGCGTAAAATGCGTCATAAGACTATTACCGACAGCCACCGGCATCAGGAAATAACTCAAAGCGACCTTGACACAACGACAAGACCACAGTTAAACTTGTATCTGGAAGCAGACAATACAGAAACCGGGGCCAGGTTCCGACGCATACACGGCGTCGTGTGCGGGCCGTATTATGAACAATCCAAAGGCTCTTAGAAAAAAGGAGGTTACCACATGATTACGGAGATCATTGCTCAGGAACTTAACACCGAACAATTCATTAGTGAGAAGGTAAAGGAAATCAAGGATGCCGTTGCTGATGGAATGGCCATCAACGCTCTCTCAGGAGGCGTCGATTCATCAACGGTAACAATGCTCGGCCATCGTGCTCTAGGTTCGCAGCTTAAGACCGTTTTCGTCGAAAACGGCCTCATGCGAGAGGGAGAATCCGAACAGGTCGTGGGTTTTTTCCAAAAGCTCGGCGTCACGGTTGATGTAGTCGATGCACGCAAAGAATTCTTTGCGGCGCTCGAGGGAATCACCGACCCGGAGCAGAAACGTGAAGCCATTACACAGACCTTTTACAAAAATGTCTTTGGACGCCTTATAAGGCAAAGCGGTGCAAAGCACCTTCTTCAGGGAACGATACTGACCGATGTTGACGAAACCGTCGCAGGCATCAAACGCCAGCACAATGTCTTCGAACAGCTCGGTATCGATCCGCAGGCGGCCTTCGGCTATAAAATCCTTGAACCGCTCATTCAGCTTCGCAAGGACGGCGTCAGAAGGGTAGGCAAAGCCTTGGGCTTGCCCGTCGAGCTATTCGACCGCATCCCGTTCCCAGGCCCGGCCCTTGCCGCACGCGTCATTGGCGAGGTAAATCAGGAGCGTATAGAGACTGTCCGCAAGGCCACCGTCATTGTCGAACAGATACTCAGAAACACAGATGCTTTCCAGTATATGGCTATCCTCCATGAAGACCGCGTAACCGGAATGCGCGATGGCAAACGTGACTTCGGCCTGCAAATTGAGCTGCGCTGCTGGGACAGTATCGACGCCAGGACCGCAACGCCGACACAACTCCCGTATGAAATCCTGACCAACATTGCCGGAGAGATTATCCAGGAGGTGAAAGGTGTAGTCAGCGTCACGTACAACATAGCCAACAAGCCGCCTTCGACTATCGAAGCAATCTGATGTGCTCTGCTGAATAAGATTTCCGGCCGCATCGTGTTGCTCCTAGTTGAAAAAAATGATGGATGAATTTGATTTTTACAAGGAAACTGGAGCCTAAAATACAGGATTCCAAAGAGCATGCTCTATGAAGGAGACGTGGATTCCGGTACCGGAACGTTCAAAAGGGCGCTGGACGATAAATAAGTTTATTTAGATTATAAATATACTCGCTATACAACATCCTCACCATATTACCTGAAGGGCGAAGATCAGACCCTAAAATCCCCCAACACCTACCTCAAGTACCCTTCGGCTTGAGTTTGGCCATTTTAGAACGAGAAATCACCTCTCACGGCCATCATACAGAAAATCCTATACAGACTTCCTTTTTTTTCTTGATTTGACAGCCTCGGTGTGTATTATCATATAAGCAACCGGCGGGTGTATACGAAAACCAAACTACGCCTCGGACAAACACAATCATGTAGCGGTTCTTTTGTTTCGTGCATCTTGAGAGAAATTAATCTTTATTTTAGGAGGTGCTACAACGAGACGGCAATCAGTTCTGGTGTTGCAAATCGGCGTATATGAGAAATCACTGATTAGAGTACTTTTTTAGTACATAATATTCCTCCTTAAAACGGCTGGATGTGCTGTTTCAAATGCATATCCAGTCTTTTTTAATACTTCCCAAAGCTACCTATTACAGTCTACAAAATTTAACAGAGTCACCTTCATAGGTGTTTTGCGCTCGTAGAATCGACGACCTTGTCTTGAACCTTTCTAAGAAGCCCCTTCGTCTTGAGGTTGGCCATTGTAGATTGCCAAAACACCTCTCAGAGCCATCCTATAGAAAATCCTGAGGTGGTCTAACTTTTTCCCGGCTTATGTTGACGTCCTCTGCTATTGTTCTAAATAAAGTGGGGCCTATACTGAATCAATCAGCATAGGCCCCGTACAAATCTTAGTAGTCTGGTTCGTATCTTTGCGACCTAATTCAGACCTTCATTAATTCAAGCCATTAGAATTTACTGGCTCGCAATTCAACTTCGGCAATCTGCATACTGTTGGCACTGCCGGGATCCCGGACAGCCGGGAACATAACCTGGTAGTACTTGTATGCCACGTTATTACTAAACGTTATTGGTGTGGCGTTCATAGTGAATCGCGGCCATGGTTCATCCTGGGCGAAATCAACAATATCACCACTGGCAATCAACTCATACGGCCCATCTATACTCTCATTTGAACCAGACAGTTCAAATGAAATGGGGTCACGCTCAGTTGCATCATTCGCTGTCGTGAGGGTCAGTCCCGTAACAATACTCGCACCAGAAGCAGGCTCAACCACAAAGCCGGTCGGCTCGACCTCACCCTTGAAGTGCAGATACTTGGTCGACACATCGTCATCGACTGCTAACCCGGGATACTCGCCATCAGGCCAACCAGCAACCGAACCATCTCTTGGTT
>CBDURK010000337.1:0-3710 GCA_965369645.1 uncultured bacterium
CTTCATCACCAAATATCCCCAATACCTCTTTTACCGGGTGCTGCTTCGGTGCAGGCGGCGCGAACAAGTTGTTCTTTTTCAGCGCATCTGCAAGCATCTTGTATTTTGCAAAGTACTTGTCGATATTAGCATCATTTGCATCCTCTGTATTTTGTGCAACGGCATTCGTGACTATCCTCTCTGCCCTTGCTGAGGCCGTAAAAAAGCTTGCTACCTTGACTAAAATCAAAACTGCCAAAACCGCTGAGGCGCAAAGGAGAACAACAGAAACCAATTCTTTCTTGTCTTTCAGATAATCAATATTCATAATTTGCCTCCCTTACTTAGGCACTTTTATAATTATTTACCACTACGTTTTCCGCCACCAAATCTTTCACTCAATCCGGTCCTGATTTTGTCCCTTTCTCCCTCAGACATAGTTGGCCATCTCTCTTTTATCTCAGTAAGTTTTTGTCGTACTTGCTCAGGCAGAGTTGACCATCTCTTTTGTATGGCTGCAAGATTTTCTTTATCTTGCTTATCTCTTTTTGCCTGCATTTTGGCATCAGACTTATTCTGGGATTTTTCCCCCTTCCCCTTAAATCCATCCGACCCAACTGTAACCATCTGGGCGCTTCCTTTACCAGGCTTCCCCCCCTTGGCTGTTGTTCTTAAACCACCCGGTCTGCCCGGCTGAGAAGAACTTTTTGCATCCATAGGAGAATAGCTTTTTTTCTTGCCGTCCCATTCGATTGTTACTTGCATAGCTTCAATTGAGACAATCGTTGCATCTCCGACCTTATCGCCGACTTTATACAGTTTGTCCCTTATTATCACTTCATCACCAAATATTCCTGTTACCTCTTTTACCGGGTGCTGCTTGGCGGCAGGCGGTACGAACAAGTTGTTCTTTTTAAGAGCATCTGCAAGCACCTTGTATTCGGTGAAGTACTTATCGATATCGTTGGCATCCTCAGTATTTTGTGCAACGGCATTCGTTACTATCTTCTCTGCCCTGGCCGAGGCTGTAAAAAAGCCTGTGACCATTACTAAAATAGAAAGTGCCAATCCCGCTGAGACGCAAAGGAGAGCGACTGAAACCAATTCTTTCTTGTCTTTCAGATAATCTATATTCACAATTTGCATCCCTTACTTAACAAACGTTGATACTGTCAGGTCCATAGCAACTTCCTGAGGTTTCTTTTTATCAATTCTAAGCCTCAGCTCCTCGATCCCAACCAGATACGGATTGTCTTTCAGATTGGCCAGTAAATCGAGCGCCTGCGTTAATCTGCACGTGGCACTGCATTTCATACGCAGCAGTTGATATCCGTCTTTTTTGGAGCTTGTTTTAGAGGCGACTCGCAAAGGCTGGTTTTTTATTCCCGCTTTTTTGAATTGTTCGGTAAGTTTATCTACAAACAGGAATTTTTGATCTTCTTCCTCTGTCGGCATCTCAAACTTAGGCACAATTGACATCAGGCCGGATTGTTTGGCCTTGTCAACATCGATTAGCTCTAATTTGTTGTTCAATACAGCAGTAGATGCTTGTGCTTTTTTCAGGCGGTCAAGCACTTCGGATCCAACCAAAAACACTATAATTCCTGCTGCGCATACAGCGCCTAATTTTAATGTCCGAATGTCTTTTTGGCTTAATTTATTTATCATAGCTCTTAAACCTTTTATGCAAGTTTTTTATTTCGTGAAATTCCTGTAATGAAAAGTTATGGTGAATTTAATCTTCTTGGTCTTGGCGTCTCTGCTCGGATTCATTTTCACACTTTTTATGTTCTTTCTGTCCTGAAGATTTTTCTCGAACTTATATAGCTGCTCGTTGCCGGGCGCCTCACCGGTAATTGTAACCGGCTGACCCTTCTTAAAATGAAAACTCTCCAGCTTTATCCCCCTCTCGCCGCTGGCGTTAATCTGTCCCAAAAGTTCGAGTAGGTCTGGCCGTTGCTGTGCAACCGATTTGATTAGTTGTTGCCGTTGCATCAGGCTGTTGAGATCAGCATCTGAAGCCGATGCTTTCAAATGCTTTTCTATTGCGACGGGACTGGCTATACCGACAACACAATAGACAGTGATGAACAGCACCAGCATTGCCGCTGCAATCCCGCCTGCTATCTTTGGTGAATAAACCCAATATACCTTCTCCTTTTTTAATGTTGGCTTGTATATATGCTCGAAAATATTAAGCTCATTTTTGCTCGTCTCAAACGCCATCATCCCGAGACCTATTGCTACTCGGTATTCGTAGATATCCTCGATGCCGACTTCGCTTGGCGTCCGCAATTCTTTGATGTCCGGCAGAGCTATTTGCGCATCTAATCCTGCCGAATTGAGAGAAGATACTAAGTTCATGTGCGCAGAATTACCGTCTGAAAGCATAAAAACCGGCAATTCTGATTGGTCGCTATAGCCGAACAATTCCAGTACGCTGATCATGTCCTGTATGAATCTTTCAGAAGTTTGCAATTGTTCGGTTTCGTCCTCGGCAGTTAGGTCCTCCATCCCGACATCCAGGAGCATGGCATTGCACAATCGTCCGTTTTCAACCAGGCAAACCTGTGTATTCTGCCCTGCCATACTTACAACCACGGCGAGTTTTTCATTTCCACAAAAGAATTCCTTCCACGCCTTTGTTACTCCCTCGCAGTCTAATGATATTTTAGTAGGCTCGAAATTGCGCACATTTTCTACGAAATCTTCTAACGGTTTTTTTCTTGCCGCAGCTACGATAAAGCCTACCTGCCCGTTCCGCACCTGGTCTGCTCGCCAGGCCATCTCCATTTGTTCTACCGGAAGCGGCAGACGGGTTTCAGCTTGTAATTTGACTATCGATGCGGTTTCTTCCTCGCCAACGGCAGGTACGGTGATGCGATAAAAAGCCACACCCGCCGAATTATAGCCGACGACGACTGCTCTGTCACTGTCTGGGCTTCTATGCGCCATTGGCTCGGCAGACAAACCGCATTTGGCGGCGAAGGCTTTCCAGTCTGCTGTGCCATCTTCACTGCTCTTTGTCCAGAGAACATTTGTAGCCCCGCCATGCCGTTGAAGCTTGATGGCCTTGAACTTACCTTCCTCCTGCGCTATTGCTATAACAGAATGGAGTGTTTTGATATTGGTTTTAGTGCTCATTAATTAGTTGCTCCCTGATACCAGAAAAGTATCTTACATGGGCTTTCGACCCTGTCCACTACCGCTTCAGTCTCCAGCTTTGCCCCGTCCTTGCCGTTTCTGTCGGCCGTCGCCACACAGCGTATTGAATAGACGTCGGATCGTGTGGTTACTAAATCCGCAATTTTCTTAAACGTATTAACACTCATCGATGGAACATCTAAAAGTTCCCCGATGCTTTCCATTCCGTACAATAAAGTTTCTCGATGAGCGATTATATTTTGCGCAGTCTGCTCGGCTGTATCCCCGCCGCCCATCAAGGCTGCCAGCACAATCTCTGAGGCCGTATTAACATTTACTTTCCCGGGTATATTATCACCGTCAACAACTGTTATCTTGTCTGCTATTTTCGAAAAAGTTTGTGCATCCAGTGTGTTGTTATCTAACAGGTTGCCGATGCCGTCATAGTCTTGGCCATCTTCGATCTTTTGTGCCTGATCGCTGCTTATGCCAAGAGACCTTGATAACTGGTTCGCATTGCCTTCATTGATATTGATTTTTTGATTACCCTCGGCGTCTTTATTGTTATCGTAAGAATAGCATGTCAG
>CBDURK010000338.1:0-3710 GCA_965369645.1 uncultured bacterium
CGCCGCCCATGCCGCCCATGCCGCCGCCCATCATGCCGCCGCCCATGCCGCCCATGCCGCCGCTCATGCCGCCCATGCCGCCCATGCCGCCGCCCATGCCGCCCATGCCGCCGCCCATGCCGCCGCCCATCATGCCGCCCTGGCCGCTCATCATCATGTTCTGCATTCCTAACATCCTGCCTATTTGTCCATAATTGGCCGGCTCGGAAACAAGGTCTGTGACATCATAAACACGGTGAACCATTTTAGGAGGAAGCATATCTAATGTCCCTATCAGAACTACGCCCTCGTCCACACTATAGGTAAGTTCTCCAAATTCGCCAAGCTGACTCGAAGTAACGCCGGCTATTAGAATCTCTATCGCCTTACGAAGCCTGATTCCTGTCAGCGGATCCAAACCTGCCGGTGTCGCTTGTTCGACCTCAGCATTGTCGAGTAAATCCTTCCAGTTTGGCTGTATTTGTATCGGAGGTGTTACAGAATTTTCTAACATCTCTATCACTTCTCCGAAAGACATCCCCGGAGATAAATCCACAAGGTCAACGATTGTATTCATTTGCTCATAGACTTGCGCATCGAGCGGGTCCAGGCCGATTGGCTTGTCCGGCTGGCGAGTGGGCCTTTCGATTAGCTCTTTCCAATACGGCGGATAAGTAAGTTCATCCGCGTATGGAATTCCGGACTTGTCCGTTTCCATTAAAATATTTGCTCTTTCTTTATCCGACTCTTTTTTAATCGCAGTTTGCTTCCGGAAGAAAATCATATCATCCAGCATATCTTTCAGAATCAGTGCCTGATCATTTTGCGGATCTAAAGCAAGCAGCATTACCAGTTGGTCACGAGCTGCTTCATAACGCTGCTGTTTCTGATAAGTCCTCGTGTTCTCCAACAATTCGGCGATTCTGCTCTCCCTGTCAACCTCCATTTGATTTCTAAACTGAATGTTTGCCTCTGCTGCCTGGGTCACCTTCTCTTGTTCCCGCTGTCGAATCTTGTCGGTTTCTTTAACAGCTATTTCCTCGCTCAATACTTTCAGCCCGCTGCTGTATTCCTTAAATAGTTCGTATCCCAGGTGCATCTCGTTTTTGTTCACAGTAAGCGCTGCCGTTTCAACTGCGTTCTTCGCCTTATCAAATTCGGCCTTGCTTATGTAATCACCCGCTTTAGCGACAGCATCGTTTACAACCGCCCTGGTATGGCTGCGGATAATATTCCTTTTACGGATAGCTACATCAATGCCGCTGCTCTGACCTGTTACGGGCGAAGCGACTCTTGGCGCAGCTCCCAGCGTCTCTACCTCCGCAACATCAGGATTTTCAACAGCCACAATTACAGACCTTTGTGAATCCGGAATAAGCTTTCGCTTTGGCATTTGAGCCAGATAACTCTCTGCGGCCTTTTTCGTTAGCGGCGAGACTAAGCTACTGGACGCGATTTCCATAAAACCTTCACGGGCCTTTTCTAACTGACCGGTGTGGTAAAGTCCAATGCTCCGGTTCCAGAGATTAGATATCTCCTTCTGTTGCAAATCAAGGCTCACGACAGGTTTCTTAACCACCGCAGGTCTCGCCGGCTTCTTTTCTATTGTAAGCTTTTGACTTTCAGCCTTTTCAAGACGGGCTTGCGCAGCAAGAATCTGAGCATCTATTTGCCTGAATACCTCGGCGATTTGCTTAAGCTCTTCCTTGGTCAAATACTCATTGCCTTTGATCTTTTCAAGATACGTTTTGGCTTGAATTATTTGGTCCCGCTTTATCAAATCATTGACTGCCCTAAACGTCTCTAATGCACGTTTCCTCTTAAGGACAGCTATCTGGCTCTTTTCCAGGTATCCGCTGAGCTGCTCACGCATAGCCACAGTCAGGTATTCCTCGTATCCATGGGCCATTTGGAAGGTTTTTGCCGCCTGGTCATAGAAACCTTTTGCGTATTCTTCCTGCCCGGTCTGAAGATATGTCTGGACTATTCGGCGAATTGATTCGCGCCTATCAGACCCTTCATTTTCCTGTGACGGAGCCACCTTTGATAATGTTATTATCGGCAATAGAATCATTGCCAAAACAATGGACAGGGACCTCCTGCCAAAAGACTCGGTCAAAACGCTCGGCTTGTTCAAAATTAACCTCCTGCCAAAAAAAACACCCTCATAAGGAATTTTTATCAATTATGGTTCTTTACAACCTCCACTTCTCAAAGTAGATAAGACTTTAGATAATTGAGTTTATAATAAATTCTCTGATATTGCAAGAGAAAAATTTGATTTATATCAACTTGGCCGATAATATTCAAGTTATTAATTGTTAAACTGGAATATTTGGACAAGCTTGAATAAAAATAGTCACTTAAAAAATGCCTTTTCTATAGTTATTATAAGGCTTTTAACAGAACATAACCATTCTTAAAAGATAAACAATGACCCATAATCCTCTCATTTTAGCTATTGAAACTTCCAGCAGAATTGGCTCTGTTGCCATAGCTGTTGGCAAAAATATTCTCGCCGAAACCACTTTTTCTGCTCCAATCAGACACAGTGCGGAAATTTTTACGGCCATCAGTGACATACTGGACAGATTTAGCCGAAAACCTGACAATATTGAGCAGGTACACATCTCCGCAGGTCCCGGCAGTTTCACAGGATTGCGCATCGCCGTAACACTCGCCAAAACAATGCACCTGGCCAATGCCGCAAAAATAATCGCCGTCGATACTCTCGACGTAATCGCCGCCAATGCAAACGATTATTTTAAGCAAAAAAAAACAACCACAGCTTCTCCTGAAAGAATCGCCACGATTCTTGATGCAAAAAGAGGCCGGTTCTTCATTGCTGTTTATCAACGCAATAAGAGCAACACTCAAAGAACGGATAACAATGAAACTTGGAAAAAAATATTTCCGGATTCCCTGATGACCGCGCCCCAATTCCTCGAACAGTTCACTCACGATGAACAGCCAATCTGGCTGCTCGGTGATGGCCTGCTGTATTACAAGGACATATTCAAAGCCGACACGGTTCGATTCATGGATGAAAAATACTGGAGCCCGAGGGCTTCTAATGTTTTTCTCCTCGGCTACGAAAAAGCCCTGGCTGGCAAATTCGAAAATCCCTTGACACTGACTCCGAACTATTTACTCCGCCCAGATATCAAAATAAAAATACGATAAATCTCCGGCCTCATTCTGACTTCACCACTCGCCAGGCACACAACTAAAAGGGGCTTATACCTTTTCGATATAAGCCCCGAGTTAATCTGCAATATCAACTACTCAATATTAACTATTCTCAAAACATTCTTACTCTGCCGGCGCCGATGGATGTAAACGTATATCATCGAAGTATAACACGCCTGCTCCGCCTGCGACCGGATTACTCCTGTCACCAACACCAAGAGTAATCGAATTAACATTGGCAAGGTTAACGCCCTGGTCGGCAAACACCTGCAGGTCGATATTCCACGCCGTCCATGTAGCCGCCTGTGCCGCATCAGGATTATCATTAGTAATCACTGCGCTGCCATTTAGAACAACATACATCGTCTCGGCAGCATTGGCCGAACTGCCTATGTACCAAATCGTCAGTGTATTGACACCATTCACTGTCCAGTCACGATTGGATGCCAACGTCAAAGTCGCCTCGGATTTACCGACAGCATTGTCATAAGCAAATGGCATCGACTGATTACCGCTGTGAACGATAGTCTGCTCGGCAAAAG
>CBDURK010000339.1:0-3709 GCA_965369645.1 uncultured bacterium
TCAAAGGCCGGCGTTTCGTATGGATGGGCCTTTCTCATCGCCGCTACCACATTGTCGAGTTTTTCAGCAGGCACAATCGTCTCGAATCTTATTTCAAGGACTTTTTCCAGTTGCCCTTTTTTTCCGATGGCCGGCTTTGCGCCTTGCAAAGGTAAAAATGTCCCTGTTCCGTCGGTGCTGAAACCGCAGTCGCTGTAATTTCCTATGGCTCCTGCGCCCGAGGCGAAAACGGCATTTGAAACTCCGGCCAAAGATTCGGCTGGAACAAACACAACCAGCTTGTAATTATCTTCCGCGGGATTATCAACATAATCCCCAATGGGCTTCCCGTCTTCTATACCCAGAATCTCGGCAAGGCCGTCATTGACTCCCCCTGAAACGACATCCAGCGCCGTGTGTATCGAAAAAACCGCAATATTACGGCGAATCAATTCATGTACGATGCTGCTTGGGCCTTCTGATGTGATTTTTTTCAAACCGTCCCAGATTACCGGATGATAACTTACAATCAGGTCGGTCTTGAGCTTTTTTGCCTCGGCGACAACATCGGCGGTTATGTCAATGGTCAGAAGAATTCTTTTTACGTTTTTACTCGCATCACCGATAAGCAGCCCGACATTGTCCCAATCCTGTGCCAGTTTAAGTGGGACTATTTTTTCTATTTGCTCTGCAATATCTTTTATCTTCATTTGTCTTTCCCGCATTGGCTTTCAATAAGTTCACCGTAACTGATCTGCAATCTTTTAGCCATCACCCCGACCTTACCGTCGCCGACAGTGTGCTTTTCAACTGAGGTTACCGGCATAATCTGCATAATTACATTTGTCAGAAAAATCTCATCGGCTCCCAGCACGTCGTCTATGAAAAGGTCTTTTTCAACTAATTTGATAGAGTTTGTCGAAGCGATTTCAAATATGGTCTTTCTCGCTATCCCAGCAAGAACAGGCGTTTCAATCCCCGGCGTATAAATGACAGAATCTTTAACAACAAACACATTGCTTACGCACCCCTCTGCCAGCCGGTTGTCCGTTGTGAACCATAACGCTTCGGCGGCTCTTTGTTGATGTGCCATGTTGAGTGTAATCATCCGCGAAAAATAACTTGTTGTTTTGTGTCCGCATGTCGGCTCGAAAGTGTTCTGCCTGGATGGAGAAAGTATCACCATAACGCCTTTTTTATAATACTCCCCCGGATAAGGCTGGAGCTTTGTAGCGGTGATAAGAAGCGTGGATGTTCGCTGCTCCTCGGCCCCGGCCATCGGGCCGTTGCTAAGTGTCAACCGCAACCGTGCATCGGTCAGTTTGTTGCCTTCCAGCACTTTGTAAATAGCATCGGTGAGATATTCCTTATCGTATGGATTATTAATAGATAGAGCGCCCGCACTGGCAAATAATCTGTCCAGATGGTCCTTTAGCGCAAAGACCACACCGTCATAGCTTCGCATCGTCTCGAAAAGCCCCGCTCCATATAAAAAGCCACTGTCCGTTGCCGATATGCGGGCCTTGTCGGTATCGACTAACTTGTCATTTAAAAATACTTTTTCCATTATTTTGTTTCGTGCTTCGAATTTCGGATTTCGTTTTTTTCTTCTTTATCTCTACTATCTGTTGCGTACTTTTCTGCGTCGCTTTTATCCCAGCCAGTAATGCTCTTGCCTTCGTGATAGTCTCGGCCCACTCGGCCCGGGGGTCTGAATCTGCTACTATTCCGCCGCCGGTCTGGGCGAAGGCTTTTCGGTTTGTGATAATAATCGTTCGTATCGCGATATTCAAGCACGCACTGCCGTCAATACCGATAAAGCCGATACTGCCCGTATAAACACCTCTTGCAGTCGGCTCGGTCTCGTCGATGATTTCCATCGAGCGGATTTTAGGAGCGCCGGTGATAGAGCCGCCCGGAAACATAGCCTTCAAAATATCGCAGATTGTTATTTCATCTCGAAGCTCTCCGGCTACCGTAGCCACGGCGTGAAAAACTGTCGGGTAGCTTTCGATCGTCCTGGGCTGAGTTACTTTTCTTGTCCCCGGTTTGCAGATTTTAGCCACATCGTTGCGCTCCAGGTCGATTATCATATTTAGTTCAGCGCGTTCTTTTTCACTGTAAAGCAGCTCATTGAAATTATTTGTGTTTGTTTGTTGTATTTGCGGATCTTTCCGGGCAGTCTCAATGATGCGCCGTCGGGTGCCCTTTATCGGCTTGGTTCGGATAAAGCCGTCATCGATTGTAACAAACATCTCAGGCGAGGCGCTGACGATATGAAAATTTCCGCCGTCAATATATGAGGCGTACCCGCTTGGATTATAATGATTTTGCCAGTGATAGAGATTTATCGCTTCAGCTTCGTATTCACATTCGAATCGCTGCGAGAAGTTAATCTGATAAACCTCGCCGTCATAGATATAGTCTTTTATTTTATCTACCGTCCGCAGATAGTACTCTTTATCCATATTGCAGCAAATTTGCGAAAAATCTATTGTTTCAATGTCGGCGGGCCTGGGTTGCGAGATGTTGATTTTCTTGGATTCGGTTATCAACTCCTCCAGCGTGGCAAGTTTATCTGAAGGTTTTTCGCAATCGCCCTGCAATTCAAGGGCAATCAACCAAACAGTTCCTTTGATATGATCGTAGGCAATTAGCCTGTCATAAAAACAAAGCCGAATCAGCGGCATCTTAAGGTCGTCTATTGTTGTTTCCGGGAGCTTTTCGATATATCTACCGAGTTCGTAACTGAAATATCCAATCCACCCGCCGCAAAACATCCCTCGTAGGGGCAATCCCGTGTGGTTGCCCTCTTCGTCATTCCCGCGCAAGCGGGAATCCACTAACTTGTATTTATTTAAGACTTTTTGTAGCTTCTTGAACGGGTCTTTTTGTCCGGTCTTAAATTCGAATATCTCTTTAGGCTCAGCCGCCCAGTAGCTGAATCTGTCCGCGTCCGCCTTGGCAGCATTGCCGCCGAGAATTGAGGCCGATTTTAATCCGGCAAATCTTTCACTCAACGCCGGTAAATCTATGGAGGTACTAATCTCCTTGCAGTGCAGTTTGCAGAGAATAAAATTGTCCGTTTTGGCAACCGCCCCTGCTGTCATTGCTGTCCCGCCCTGAACTCGTTAATAATCTGTACGCCCGCAGACGTGCCTATCCTTTCAGCTCCTGCCGCTAACATTTCAAGGGCCTGCTTTGCCGTTTTGATCCCGCCTGCCGCCTTTATCCTGCACTTCGGAGCCGTTTCCTTCATTAGCTTAATATCTTCAACGGTTGCTCCGCCCGCGGGATTCATCCCTGTGCTGGTCTTGATAAAATCGACGCCGCACCTCTCTGCTGCCTGGCAGGCGAATATCTTTTGCTCATTACTAAGGGCAGCCGATTCGATTATCACCTTCAGCACCACCGCAGGCCTCATCGACTGGCATACTTTCAGCACGCCCTGAAACTGAGCTTGAAGATATTTTATGTCACCTGCGATTATGGCAGCTAAATCGGCAACCATATCAATCTCGTCGGCGCCGGCAAAAACAGCATCCTCTGCCTGGGCGATTTTGATTTTCGTCGTGTCACCGCCGAGCGGCAGACTCACCACTCCCCCGACTTTTACTTTCGTATTATGTAATCGCTCAGCCGCCAAAGCAAGCCACCGTGGATTGACGCAAACCGTATGAAATCCATAGCTCTTTGCCTCTTCACACAACTCTTCGATGCGCTCTTTCGT
>CBDURK010000340.1:0-3709 GCA_965369645.1 uncultured bacterium
TGGTTTTTCTTCGATAAATCATGCAATTACCCGCTTTTTGGTAATAGCCAAATCCGCAGAGCGATATCGTCAACATATTTAGATGAAGACAGTGTCCGATTGCCGTTGTCATGTTGAAACGTTTCGGTGTTATCAACCATTCCTGTTTTCGTATTTACCCATTCTGCTCTATAAGTTCCTTTTGGTAACTCCACGATTAGCTTTGCTTCATTACCCCCTTTGATGTAAATAGCATAAGCACGGCCGACCTTGACCAGTGCCCGAGCGGTTGCCTTATCTGGAATCCCACCTTTGATAACTGAATTGTCCGGCTTCATCTTTACAAAATTGAAACTGTTGATGAAATCCTTGAGAATTTCCAATTGCTTGTGCAGCACCGAGCCACCGCTGCCCGGAGCATTGATTTCTGCGGTTCCATCTTCGTGACCAACTGTGAACGAATAGTCGAGATTATCATAGACTGCACCGCCAGCGATGATAAAGTCCCAGCCTTCGAGCCGATACGGTTTGGGTTCACTGCCTGCAAAGCCCGTCTCGTCGTCGCCGATTACCTTGTTTAAGCCATAGTTTTCTGTTACGGCCTTTGGCGGTTTGGCATAATGAAAATTGAAAATCGAAACGTATGGATTTGGTTTGACGATTTTCTCGGATTTGTTGGCAATGTTCTGAGCGATTAAGTGCTTTGTTTTGAACTTCGCTTCGGCCTTGACTATGGTCTCAGCGATGTGCTTTTGCCAATCGAGCGTTACACCGCCGAAGTACGGCTCATTGCAGATTTCATAATAGACGTTATCGAAGTCCCTTAATTCCTTCACTATCCTGCGGACCATTTTATCCTGCACAGCAAGCAGCCTTGGGTGATTTAGCGTGTAAACCTCAGTGCGTTCCATTTTGCCGATGTCGTTGATATTATTGACGGCATTCATAGGGCTTAGTTTCCACATATCGTCTTTGTAAAATGGACAAAATAATACCAGTTCAACAACAACACCGCGTTTGCCCGCTTCATTGACGAAGTTTCTCAGGCGTTTGAAGTAAGCGCTATTCCATTTTGTAAGGTCGAACTTATTACCGCCATTTGCGTAACCGGGTATATTGCTTCGTGCCCAGGGGCATATCAGTTGATCTTTTGCCGGCGCCAAAGTATTGTTATGAATCTTAAACGCCCCGATAGGTTCACAGTACGCCCCGCTGAATGTCCGAGTCAGATTAAAACCATACGATTCAAGAGTTTTAAAATATTTCTTGTAATCGAAAGCCTGATTTAGCACTGCCCCGTAATGTTCGCCGGATGTTATCAAAACAGTTGGCTTGCCGCGCCACAGAAAATAGTGGGGATTGTCCGGATGTAGCTGGATCGGCTTCAGCCTTTTGGCAGGCAGTATGGCATTTACAGAGAAAACATTGCCTGCTAATCCTAACAACACCACACATATAAAAATCCCAGGTTTGAGGTAAATATTGAATTTTGCCGACGATTCTGATTTTTGTTTGGTTAATGTCATCTTGTTTACCTGTTAAAAATATCTTACCGTTTGTTCTTAACTTGCATTTTAACATAGCTCAGGGTAATTTATAAGATAAACTTTTTAAGACAATCAGTTAGGTCTTCTTTGCCCTGAATCCAAAGAGCAGGAGCGGGGCGATACGGAATAGAGAGTGTAATTGATTTGTTTTTTGGCTGGCTTTTGGACGGTCCAAGAGTAAGATAACAGCAGACTGAACCGACTAAAGTTAAACCATGGAAATGGGAAAACATTGAACGTATATTGAAATAGGGGAGGTGGGCTTATGAGACCGGTTGCTTTGATTAGTGCGATAGCGCTTATAGTAATGAACATATCTGGGCATTGTTCTGCCCGAAGCCAACTTGAAAATGCCCGGGCACGGATGGGCGATCTGCGTTTTGGCTCTTACGCAACATCGCGGCATGTCGAACAGCTTGCTGCCGATGAGGCCGTTCGCGATCGCGCATGGGACACTATCCAGCGCATGGGAATTACTAAGCTTTACATCGAAGTCTATCGTGGCGGTCATGTTGTGTCGCCCGAACACCTGATATTTGTACGAAACTGGCTCAGAGAAAAAAAAATCGATGTAGTTGGAGGTATCGCCACAGTGCCCGGTGGCGATTTCGGCGTGCGCCAAAAAGGTCCACTTGGCTGGTTCAACTGGCAAAATAAAAAGACCCAACGTGATATCGAGAAAGTCATCCGGACGGCGGCGGGCATCTTCGATACTTTTATCGTTGATGATTTTCTCTGCACTGGCGATGTGAGCGAAGAATCGGATGCCGCCAGAGGCAACCGTTCATGGGGTGAATATCGGCGTGCTCTGCTAACCGAACTGGCTAAATCGATCTTTGTCGAACCTGCGAGGCAGGTCAATCCAACTATTACGATGATAGTCAAATATCCCCAGTGGTACGACCGGTTCCATCTGTTTGGCTATGACACGGAAACGTTTCCTCAAATCTTTGATAAAGTCTGGGTTGGTACCGAGACCCGTGGCCGCAACACACAGCGATTTGGTTTTGTGCAGCCCTATGAAGGATTTGTCAATTATCGCTGGCTTGCGGGCATTGCCGGCGATAAGATTGGTGGTGCCTGGTTTGACCATGGTGACTGTCTCGAATACGATTTTCTCGACCAGGCCTATATGGGTGTGCTTGCCGGAGCGCCGGAGTTGGTCTTCTTCAACTTCAACAATATTATACAAGGCCACCCGGATCACGAAAAGGTAATAGCCGAGTTCGACCAGCTTGCCGAACTGGCCGCTTTCGTCCGCGAACATCCTGTGATAGGCATTCCTGCCTACAAACCTCCCAACAGCGACCCCGGCGGTGATATGTATATCATGGATTTTTTGGGAATGCTTGGTATCCCCCTCGTACCAGTGCACAAGTTTCCTGAAAGTGCTCCGGTTATCTTTCTGCCTGCACAGGCGGCTTCAGACCCACATCTTCTCAATCATATAAAAAAGGCCCGCGCCAGAGGAGCTTTTCTAATAATCACCACAAGTCTTTTAATTGCATCGCCCGATGCGGATGAGCTTAAGCGCATTGCGGGAATCATCACGAAGATAAAATCAGAACCGATTCGTGCCCGGCTATTGTCTTCTTCAACAAATACTCAAAAACCCGAAAAAACGAATGCGATGATTAATTTAGAATCGCCTATAGAAGCCGGACTTATGTCAACAGAAATAGTGTGCACCGCTGGAGGTAAACAACTTGTACTTCTTTCTGTAAATGAAACTTCGCATGGTCGTATCGCACTGCTAAACACACACACCTACAATCAGGCCGACTTTGATGCAGTAGGGGAGGTTTTGCTCTGTCCACGGCCCATGGGCCTGCTCGATATGGAGGGATCAGCTCTTTCCGCTTTTCGTGCAGTATTCGGAAATCGTATGTTAACAGAGAATAACAAGACCATTATGCCAAAACCTTTGATTCCTGTTCTTGATGGTCCGGCTTGTGTTACCATACATCCTTTTGACGATGAGAATTGTGTTGTCCAAAACTTCAATGATGAAGAGGTGAGGGTTGCTGTTACTGTTCAGATTCAGAACAATAAATCTAATAGATTTATCGATAGGTTTACTGAAAAGCCAATCCCCGCCCGGACAGCTAATTCCAACAGCACTGTATCTCTGGACTTGCTCATTCCTGCAAGGGGTCGAGTTTGGGTCCGGCGTGTAGATTTTG
>CBDURK010000341.1:0-3687 GCA_965369645.1 uncultured bacterium
TCGCTACAATCATCGTCTTTTTTGTGTTTATGCTGATTGCGGCGGTTAAGGCCAACAATGGTTTCCACTATCGCTATCCTTTGACTATCCGATTTATTAAGTAATAAACTACCCTGGCTGTGGTGTTGTATAAATCCGACTTCAAAACAGGTTGGCACTGGGCAACTAATATCGGTATAATATGGTTGTGAATTATAATAATGTTGCCGATGGAGATATGAATGAAGAATGTCGGATAAATCAGCAAAGAATTTTTCCGTATCCGGCCCAGGGCGGTTCGCAACCACACACTGGAGCGTCGTGTTGCAGGCGGGGCAACCCAAAGCCCCGGGTTATCAGCAGGCTTTGGAGACGCTGTGCGAGAGCTATTGGTTTCCGCTTTACGCCTATCTCCGGCGGCACGGTTATGACAACCAACAGGCCGAGGACCATACTCAGGCCTTTTTTTGCCGGATATTGGACAAACAAGTGCTGCGTCTTGCGGACTCGAAACGCGGAAAATTTCGTTCCTTTCTGCTGGGTACGCTGAAGCATTTTTTATCTGACGAGTATGACCGCGCCCGGGCTCAAAAACGCGGCGGAGGACGTAAAATTCTTTCTATCGATTTTACGGAAGCGGAAAACCAATATGCCCTGGAACCGGCCCACGGGCTGTCGCCGGAAAAACTCTTTGACAAATCATGGGCATTAACTGTGCTGGACAGAACAATGGCCCACTTGAAGGCAGAATTAGCCTCTCAGAACAAGCAGGAGCTTTTTGACCATCTGAAAATCTACTTAACCACAGAGAAAGGTTCCATTCCTTATCGTGATAAAGCGGCCGAACTTAATATAACCGAAGGAAATATAAGGACCGCAGTACATCGATTGCGGAGGCGTTACCGAAAGTTATTGCGGGATGAAATCGCCCAAACTGTCACCGCTGAAGACCAGGTTGATGAGGAAATTGATGACCTTTTTAATGCATTGGCGTATTGAATATTTTAGGGATAGCTCTGCAATGGTTTACTTTTTTGACCAATGTTACATCACAGAAGTTTTAAACGATTCGGGTGATGTTTATATTGAACACCCTCGATTGTGTATGTCGAGAAGAGAATTTGCAAACTGTGTGTAACGTTTGGGTCATTTTGCCTAAGTAATAGGCGAAGAGTAACCATTATAAAGAAAGGATATAGTACCATGGCCGAAGAACGAAGCTGCCCGAAATGCGAGGCTGAGTTGCCGGCTAATGCACCAGAAGGGCTTTGCCCCAGATGCCTGATGAAAAGCGCCAGGCAAGAGACAAAATCAGCCGGTAATGACGAATCTGAGGTGGCCAGTGATGTTCCCACAAGTGCTACTCCGCCGGGTAAGTTTGTACCTCCCAGACCGGAAGAGCTTGCCGGGCAGTTTCCGCATCTTGAGATTATTGAGCTTTTGGGTCAGGGTGGTATGGGAGCTGTTTATAAGGCTCGTCAGAAACAACTCGACCGCCTTGTTGCGATTAAGATATTACCGCCGGAGGTTGAAAAGGAAGCAGCTTTTGCTGAGCGTTTCACTCGTGAGGCCCGTTCTCTTGCCAGGCTGAACCATCCCCATATTGTCACGGTATTTGATTTTGGACATACAGCGGAAGGCCTGTATTTCTTCATTATGGAGTTTGTGGAAGGGACGGATTTACGCCATGTTATTCAGAGCGACAAACTTTCGCCCGGAGAAGCACTTGCCATAGTTCCTCAAATCTGCGAGGCTCTGCAATTCGCCCATGATGAGGGTATCGTACACCGGGACATCAAGCCGGAAAATATTCTTCTGGACAAGAAGGGCCGGATCAAGATAGCCGACTTTGGTTTAGCAAAGATACTGGACTGCCCGGCGACTGTCTATACACTCACGCAGGCCGGTCAGAGAATGGGTACTCCTCATTACATGGCCCCGGAACAAATCGAGCATCCGGACCAGGTGGATCACCGCGCGGATATTTTCTCACTGGGTGTGGTGTTTTACGAGATGCTTACAAACGAGTTGCCCCTCGGTCGGTTTGCCCCGCCGTCACAGAAGGTGCAAGTGGATGTCAGGCTTGACGAAGTTGTGCTTCGGACATTGGAGAAGGAACCGGACCGCCGCTATCAGCATGCTTCTGAAGTGAAAGTAGATGTCGAAACGATTTGCTCGGACAAGCAGACCGATGCTAAGTTCTCCCCGAGACCGAAGGCTGGTGATGATGTTGAATCCATTCGTCACCGCGTTTGGATTCCGGCCGTAGGGCTGCTGGTTGCCGGATTGATTAATTGCCTGAGTGTTATTGGAGCCATATGGGGTGCTCTTGTGCCCGGAGATGCAGGACCGCTATTGGCGCTTTGGATGGCAGTACAAACATTTGTTATAATATTGGGTGCCTGGAACCTGATGCAGTTGAGGTCATACCGCTGGGCTGTCGCCGGCAGTATCTTTGGTATTATTACCATAGCTTTTCCCTTTGGTCTGGCCATGGGAATATGGGCGCTGGTTTTGCTGACGAAACAAGAAGTTAAAGCCGCGTTCGGTCAGGAGGAAACCGAAGTTATAATACCTCCGGGAATCAGGGCGTTTACCGTCTCGGCTGTTAAGGATGCACGGATGGCATATGGTCGTGGAAAGGTCGAGGTGCAAAAGATTATACGTGAAACGAGCCCGGATTCACAAGAGACACAAGAATCACGAAAGAGTAATGTTGCTGAACCGAGTAAGAGTTTAGGAATAGGGATTACTTCCTTTGTCTTAGGCCTTGTGAGTATCCTCATTTTGTCTATGAGTACGAGTTTCCCGGGAAAGTTTGTCGGTTTCCCATTCATATTTATTGCAGGCGTTCTGGGAGTGACGACAATCAAGAATATTAAGAATCATCGGAAACATCTTGTCGAAACAGGATTTGCCGCAGCAGGAATTCTTTTCGCATTGATCTCTGCTGTTAGACTGCTGATGAACTAACTCGTTCAAAGCCGGCAAGGGCATATTAATGTGATTGATGACTTTATCAAAACTCGAATGCCAACAAAACATGACGACATATCGCTTTTTGTTATCAAGGAACAAGACATTACTCCTCAACAGGACAGGGCCATCCGTGAAATGTTGGTTGTTTGTTTTTCCGCTGATCGTGAGTATTACCAACGTCAAAGCTTCTGGCACAGTCCTGCTGCTTATCGAGTTATTGGGAAAAATAATAAAGGTTCGATAGTCGCTCACACCGCAATAGTGGAACGGGCTGTAATCATCGGCCCGGACTTATCAAAAGCACGCGTCGCAGGGATACAGGGTTTTTGTGTTGTACAGGATTATCGAAGCATGGGCCTTTCAAATAAGATGATGTCTGCTGCAATGGACGAAGGGAACAGAAGGAGCCTTGATGCCGGGCTTTTATTTTGCCGGGAGCAACTCGAAAAAGTATATGGCGGAATGGGCTGGAGAAAGCTCGATGCTGCTGTTTATATGACTGATGATAAAAACGGTAAAACTTTGATACCATCCAGGAACATTACTATGTTCTATCCTCTAAATGCAAAGCAATTGCCCGCCGGCGATATCGACCTTGCCGGTAATGACTGGTAGCAATAATTCATTTTTTCATTTATCCCGTATTTTCCAGCTATAAGTTACAGGGGATAGCTGTACTTCAATATATTACGTTCCAGTAGAAGGCTTTTGTTTGCCCGCCCGATGCTA
>CBDURK010000342.1:0-3672 GCA_965369645.1 uncultured bacterium
AGCCGATGACTATAAACAACATATCTAAACCATATCTTTGAGCGGAAATTATTCCCGATTAAACAAAATGGCTCTGAATTTACTTTGAATGCTCAATGACTAAGATTATAATGCTCTTCGGCTTATTGGAGCGGCCAACAATTCAATATACGGACCATGAAATGGTTTTTGGACATTATTTTCTTAGCTCTCGAAGTCGGCAAATTAACCGAATTAAGAAAAGAGGACAATATGAAAAATGTAATTAGAGCAACTATTTGCGGTTTATTGTTAATCGTTTCCGGCGCTTATGCAGTAAATAATCAGAATTTCTATCAAGACCTTCCCTATCTACAGGATTTTGCGGAGAAAATCCCGCTTTCGCCAGAATTAGCCGGCACAAAATTGTCCTCAGTATGTTCGGACAGAAACGGTCGTATCATTGTTTTATCAAATAAAGGACTTCTGCAAATTCATAACGGTAAACTTGTTCCGGAAAAGCAAAACAGACCCCTGCTGGATATGCAGATAATAAACATGGATACATATCGTGACCAATTTATCTATTTAACCGACAAGGTCGTCCTGAGTAATGCCTGGGCGGGCAAGTTATATGTTCGCCACAAAACGGATGATGCCGGATTATTCGAAATGGGAAGCAGCTTTGATTTCCTGCTTACCGGTAAAGATGCTCTCACCTACTTCGAACAAAGTAAAAACATTGAAAAGCTTGAGACGGCCCAGAAAAATATAAAACAACTCCTTTTCGACCGGAAGCGCAACCGATTTCTTATTTTATCCGATAACCAACTCGATTGTTTCTCACCGGGGAATAAGGTTAAAAATGTTTTCGAAGGTAGAAATTTAAATTGCATAGAATTGATAAATGATAATACGGCCCTTCTGGTAGGCACTCAGGATGGATACATCGAATTAGATGCAAATACATTTGGGCAAAGGTCAGCTCTGAAAAAGAAACTGCCTTGTGCAGATATACGCTGTATCAGACAAATCGGTAAAAAAGTTTGGTTCGGAACATCCAGGGGAGTATTCGCCATACATAGTGACAAGCAGACAGATTATTATGCCTCGAAACGCTGGCTTTTGGATGATACCGTCATCGACATGGTAAAAGGACCAAATAACAGCGTGCTTGTTCTCGGCCCGAGCGGGCTAAGCATCATTCATTTCAAAATGATGACCCTTCAGCAAAAAGCAAAGCATTTCGATAAACTTATACGAAAGCGACACATCAGGTACGGTTTGAACAGCGCGCTTAATCTATCCAAACCCGGAGATTTCTCAACAGGTATGCTTATCGATACGGACAACGATGGTCTCTGGACTTCTATGTATCTGGCGGGAGAGCTTTTCCGCTATGACGTTACTAAATCTCAGGACGCCCTGCAGAATTGTTACGAGGCGTTTGAGGCAATGGAACGTCTGACTTATATCAATCCGCTGGAGGGTTTTCCCTCACGGTCCTTTGAACGGACAGGTTATAAAATAGCGGACAAGGACAGATGGCGTCCGGCTGAGAACCAGACATGGGACTGGAAAGCTACAACCAGCAGTGACGAGATAGTCGGCCATTATTTCGTATATAGTATTTTCGCAGAAGTAATTCCCGATGAAAAATGGCGTAACCGGTCAATCCACCTGATGGAAATTATTATGGACCATATTATCCGAAATGACTGGTACCTTATCGATTACGACGGTAAGCCGACACTCTGGGGCAAATGGCACCCGGATTACGTTAATAAATTTCCCAAACAAGTCGGCGACCGCAGACTTAACTCAATCGAAATTATCGGATTCCTTCAGACAGCATACCATTTTAAAGGTAAAGAAATCTACAAAGAGAAAGCCTTCGAATTAATGGATAAATACGGTTATCTGGATAATATTATGATACCTATATCTCAGATAGGCCGGGTTCCGGGCGTCGATCTTACCACCGAATGGAACCATTCCGATGATGAGCTGGCTTTTTTGAGTTACTGGAATTTGTATAAATATGCTTTTACGGATGAACTTCGTGAGAAATATGGCCGGGCGGTAAGAGAGCACTGGGAAATAGAACGACCGGAAAAAAATCCGTTATGGAATCTTCTTTATGCCATGACCGGAGCCGATGAATTTGATTTAGACGAGACTATCTGGGGCTTAAAAGAATTTCCGCTGGATATAATTGGCTGGTCTGTCCAGAATAGTCATCGTAAAGATTTAGAGTTCTTAGGTCCCAATTTTCGTGATCAAAGCACACGCAAAGTCCTGCCGCCGGACGAACGTCCCATGAGTAAATATAACGGTAACCATTTCCGTCTGGATGGCGGTGAAGGCGGGCGTCGCGAATATAGCGGTGACATATATCTTTTGCCATACTGGCTGGGAAGATATTTACAGAAAATCAGATGAGCCAGGTTGAATATTTAATTCTCTTCCCGGCTCATTTACTCTTTAGTCGATATTCATAGAGGTCGTACCCAACTTCGCGTGAAGCTTTTACTATCTCAGGATAGGGCTTGTCGCAAATGTCAATAAAGCCAATCTGATAGTTTTCACCGTCACCGCGGCCGGTCGTGGCCTGGTCCTTGTACTGGAACCAGTGCGTACCGACTATATATGGATTTCGCAGGGCGCCCTGAACGTAGCTTTTGTACTTGGCGGCTCGGTCCTGCTGGTCGGTCGTTTTCTTCAAGCCCGTGTGGAACATACCTCGGTCCAGTGCACCAAAGTGGAACTCCCCTATAATCATCGGCATATCGATACTATCCGGCAGGCGGTGCTCGGCAACACTATAGCTGTAACGGTTATAGCTGACGATATCGCAGCTCTTCGTTGCCGCCCGCGCCGCCAGGTCGTTCACCCATGCAAACCGGCAGCCCATATAGAGCTGGTTCGGGGCGACTTTTTTTAGCTCATCACGGATAGTCTCGAAGTAAGTCTCGGCGGTTTTGGTATAGAAAGTTGTCAGATCCGCTCGGGCTTTCTTCTTATCGGGAGCTTTCTGGTTTTGCATCAAGGCCTGCCATGATGTGTGTTTGGTTCCCCAGGCAGAGTTGAGCTTGCCGATTGACATATACTTTGCCTTCAGATCATCGACAAACACTTTCTTGGCCGGTTGCTCGGCAGGTGAAACCAGGGCGGCTACAGCCAGTGACACGTCGTCCCCCCAGGCTATTTCATTATGCACAAAGTATCCGATACACCATGGGTCATTTATGGCCCGGCCCTTCTCCGATACCAACCGCTCACGAAGAGCCTGACGGAAGCTCGGGTCAAACACATCGTAAAACTTGCCCCAATAGCCCTCAGAGCCTTCCAGTCTTTTGGAACTGTAGCTGATGGTACAAACATAGGGTGTCTTTCGCATCAGATAGATATTGCTGTCCGACCAGTTTGCGATAGTATTTATTCCCCAGCTTTTAAGTCTGCGATGTGTTACTTCGGCAAAGATGTTTTCCCAATCCGGCCCGTATTTTCGCAGGAAGTTTGCCTGGCTGAAATCATAAGTCTTATACGGCGAATGGTCTTTGTAATATCCGTGAGGCGCCCAGCTTCCACCGCCATAAAACTTCGCAAAAGGAGAATCATCTTTGGGAAGATTGCGATAATAATGTTCACGGTCGGTAATCGGGGTTGAATTCGCACTGCGGACGCAGTCAATACCGTGTGAGAAGAAAAGTC
>CBDURK010000343.1:0-3670 GCA_965369645.1 uncultured bacterium
CATCTAACTGAATTATGATTTCGTTTGTATCAAATGTCGCGAGATCGCCTGTGTAAGAAACATCTATACTACGTCCGGTTGGTAGGCTCCAATGCCAGGAGTATTGGCCAAATGTTCCGGCCATCTTATATTGTCGAGTTTCTGGATTGGACTGCATTATAAATACCTTCTCTTGGTCTGATAGCATTTGACCTCTCTCCAACACAACAGATCTAACATTGGCAACAAACTTATCTTTTTCCGCCAACAAATTCGGTTGAGTTGCACAGCCATAGATCGCTGCTATTACAAGACAATTGAATGCGTAGAAACAAATGACACACTTGAAGTTTCGCTTTTTCGAAGCCCTCACGGCAAACTGACACGTTGCAATTTTAAGTACACGACTCGTCATTTTACTCCTATTTAAGGCCCAGTGTCTCTTCGAGACCGAAGATAATATTCATATTCTGAATCGCCTGGCCCGAGGCGCCTTTGACCAGATTGTCAATCGCGGAAAAGCAAACGACTTTGCCTTTCACACAAGTTATAAAAATATGGCAATAGTTTGTCCCTGCTACATCTTTAACAGCGGGAGCATCCTTGCGCAGCCGAACAAACGGCTCGTTTTGGTAGAAATCATTATACAGCTTCGACAGGTCTTCATCGCTCAGCGTCGTCTTCGGCTGACAATAAACCGTCGAGAGAATTCCTCTGTCAAAAGATCCTACGTGCGGCTGAAACAATACGGTCACTTTCTTTCCTGCAACATCACTTGTGATTTGTTCTATCTCCGGCATGTGGCGGTGTGTGCCGATGCCGTAGGGAAAAAGATTTTCGTTCATATTCGGAAAATGAAATTTACTCGAAGGTTTCATCCCCGCGCCTGATGCCCCTGTCACCGAGTTGACGATAATATCGTCGGTTTCTATCAGGTCTTTTTTGAGCAGCGGTGCTATAGCCAGAGAAGCTCCGGTCGGATAGCAGCCGGGATTGGCGACGAGACTGGCCCCTTTTATCTGCTCACGGAAAAGCTCAGGAAGACCGAAGGCGGCGTGCTTTAAATTCTCCGTATCAGTATGCTTAACATAGAACTTTTCATAAACTTCAACATCTTTGAGCCGATAGTCCGCACTGAAATCAATCACCTTCACTCCGGCATCCAGGAGTTTCGGTACGAATCCCATCGAGACCTTATGAGGAAGACAGCAAAGAGCGACATCAGCCAGCTCCGAGAGTTTACCGAGGTCCAGCGGCTCGATTTGCAATGTGCAGCGCCCTTTAAATTGCGGGAATATATCCTCGACCGCTCCGCATTCATCAGGCAGCGCAGTTAGATAAGTAAGCTCCGCCTGTTGGTGCCGCAGGAGAATCTGTATCGACTCGGATCCGGTATATCCGCTTGCCCCGATTATCGCAACTTTTATCATTGTGTCTTCCTTTCAATTGTAAAGTATTGGCCAAGAATATCAGGTTGGCCTTTAGTGGTCAAGTTTCCTCCTCAGCAGGATGACCGCACAAGCGCCAATAACCAACACCGAACCCAACAGGCAAGGCCAGGTCAAAGGTTCGCTGAATATTGCCACGCCGGCTACATAGCACAATACCGTCTCTAACATCATCAGCAATGAACCGGTCTTGACCGGTACATACTTAAAGCCTTCCGTCATCAAGAGCTGACCGATAGTGATACTGGTACCGAGGCCCAGCAGGATAAAGACGCCTTTGAAATCAACAGCCTCTTCGCAGCGCATAGCAGGCCCTATTAAAAGCCACATCCCGACCAAACACTGTGCAAAGTAAATCGCCAGTGAGCTGTCCGTATCGTGGAGCTTTCGTATTATTGTGACAGCGAAACCGGCAAGCACCGCGCCGAAAATGGCTAAAAGCTCATATCTGCCAAAGACCAGTAATGAAAAGCCCTGCTGTTTGTCGTAAGCTAAGAAGTAAATACCGACCATAGCCATCAGGATGGCCCATATGTCTAACGGCCGCAGCTTCTCTTTCAGGAAAATCGCACTGATAATACTTCCAAAAATCGGGTACGAATTTATCAGAACCATACCTTTGCCGAGTCCCAGCTTGGTTATACTCAAAAGCGTTATAAAGACAGCCGTCCCTCCTATAAGACCTCGCAGAAACAACAATTTTTTGTTTACAAAGACGAGCCTGGCTTTTCCTGCCATAGCAACAGTGGCGATAAGGCCCAGCCCGATGGCGAACCGAAAAAAAGTCAGCTTGTTAGCGCCGATATACGAACCGCTTTTGACAAGGCAGCCGGCCATCCAGAAAAAAATGCTCGCCATAGCCATTAATGCGGCACCTTTTGTTTTATGCTCTAATCTTGACATTTTAATTTATATTCCCCAAATAAAAAAGCCACCGGAAAATCCAGTGGCTCTTTTGAAAATCCAAAATAATTTGCGAATTACCGCTTTGAGAACTGGAATCTTCTCCTTGCACCCCTTTGTCCGGGCTTTTTCCTTTCGACCATTCTCGGGTCGCGTGTAAGGTGTCCGCCGTCACGCAGAGCCTGCATATAGCTTGTATCATACTTTTTTAGCGCCCTGGCAATTCCCAGAAGTGAGGCCCCGGCCTGTCCGGTTGTTCCGCCGCCTTTGACGTTGATAAAAATATCAAAAGTTTTTTTTGCATCAACAGTCACCAAAGGCGAGAGCACGGCTTTTCTGTCCTGCTCACGAACAAAGTACTCTTTAAGCTCTTTTTTATTGACCTGCAATTTACCATCGCCGAGCTTGATTCGTACACGGGCAACGGAGCTTTTTCTTCTGCCGGTTCCCCACCAGAAACCACCTTTTGGCCCGGTGGACGAGCCCGACTTCCGGGCGTTCTGAGGAGTTACGTTTAAATTAAGCGTATCTGCCGGGGTATCTGCTTTTATATCTATTTGTGAACCTATTTGGATCTCTTCCATAATTCTAATTCTTTACTTAAAGAGTTCTATTTTTTCTGGTTTCTGGGCCTGGTTTTCGTGCTCCGGGCCTCGATAAACCTTTAACTTTTTCAGCATTTGCCTGGCGAGCTTGTTCTTGGGGAGCATCCGCCTTACCGCCAGCTCAATAACCCTTTCAGGTTTTTTGGCTATCATATCGGCAAAGCTGACGTATTTATGACCGCCGGGAAAATGCGTATAATAGTCGTATTCCTTCATCTGGGCCTTTTTGCCGGTAAGCTGAATTTTCTCGGCGTTTACCACAACCACATAATCGCCCGTATCGACGTGGGGGGTATATGTTGGTTTGTTCTTTCCCATCAGAATCGGCGCGATTTTAGACGCCATTCGGCCAAGAATGGCCCCTTCAGCATCCACGAGCACCCATTTATGCTCGACCTGCTCTTTTTTTGCCATAAAGCTCTTCATAGACATACTCTCTTTCACTACACAAAAAGGACTATTTTACAGAATTGGGGCCATCTGTCAAACATTTTTCGTAGATAAATTTTAAAGATTTTTGGATTCATTCTTTTTGCCCTTTCGACAAATTGGCTTTAATTGGGTTTGTTTTTGGCTTTAATTGGCTTTAATTGGGTTTGTTTTTGGCTTTATTGGCTTTGAATTGGCTTTGTTTTTTGGCCTGAGCCAGCGGGATAAAATCTTGTAATTGTTTTTCATATCTAAGTTTATGTTCATTTGGGCCTCCGTCAAATTGGCTTTGTTTTGCATAAAAAG
>CBDURK010000344.1:0-3660 GCA_965369645.1 uncultured bacterium
ACCTTCAGGCAGCCGCCGTGGTTCGGACCATGTTTTGCCCTGGTCATTCGATACGGTCAGCATCCCCCACCAGCTTGCCGGAGTGGGTCCGACCTTATAAAATAAAAGAAGCTTTCCATTGTCGGCCTGATAAAGCACAGGATTCCAGCAGGGATGTCGCTCTTGCTTATTTGTGGGCAGCCAGTTGAATTGAATCCCGTCTGCAACCTCGACCGGTTCCAGCCAGGCAGAACTATCTTTTGGCTTAATACTAATCCATATCCCGACGTCTTTATTACCTTCGTCGGTCCCTGCGAAATAAGACGAAATGAAGTTATCTTGTGTTTCTACTATGGTTGAGGCGTGACATGATCGAAACGATGCCTTCTCGAAGAGAAACTGGGCCTTGACAATGCCCGGCTGTTCCATGAGCCTGGGGATTAAACTATTTCTGTCACCTGATGCAAAAATCGTAGTCATTGGCGTTAGGATTAAGATAGCGATAATGGTAAATTTTGCTTTGTAGCTCATCATTTACTCCTCATACATTTAACAAGGTTAATATCCTGATAAGTATATTGTATTTATTATGCTTTGCAAGGAAACAGTGCTGTGTTTAGTATTAAACTAATACTTTAGCCGTATATGATTTAACCACTTAAAACACTGGACTGGAGCGGCAGATTTTATTATAATGCGATTCAACCAGATCAAAGGTAAACTGACTTGATATGAAAGGTCAAACATCTATTTATCATTCGAAGAGGAGATATCTAAATGAAACAGCAAATCGCAACGAGAAATGATGGGCGTGAATTGGTGTGTTTTCGTACTCTTATTGCTCTTTTTGCTATTCTTATTTCATTTTTAATTTGTGACGTTGGTATCGCAAAGGATTGGGGTACTTACAGATCTGAGATAACACGAAGCGGGATGACCTCTGAAACTGTTGGCCCGAGGCTTTTCCTGCAATGGAAATATATTCCCACCCATCAACCCAAACCCGCCTGGCCGATGCCTGCGGAAGAGCTGCCGAGAATGCACAACGACAATGCGTATCACGTCGTAATGGCTGACAACAATGTTTATTTTGGTTGCAGTATTACAAACAAGGTTTATTCAATCGATTCTAATAAAGGCAAGATACGCTGGGAGTATTTTACCCAGGGGCCGGTTCGTTTTGCACCGACTGTTTATAATGGCAGTGTTTATGCTGGCTCAGATGATGGTTATGTATATTGTCTTGATGCCAAAGAAGGCTCGCTTATTTGGAAGTATCGAGCAGGACCCAGTGATGAAAAAGTCATTGGTAATGGCAGGATGATATCTCTCTGGCCGGTTAGAACAAGTGTCTTGGTTGACAAGGGGATTGTATATTTCGCAGCAGGTGTTTTTCCGTATGAAGGATTATACATCTGTGCTCTCAGTGCTGAGGATGGTTCGGTAGTCTGGAGAAACGATACTATCGGTGACCGTGCTCATGAATTGGAATTTGGCGGAATATCGCCGCATGGTTATCTGGTAGCGTCCCAGGAAATCCTTTACGTCCCTTCCGGCCGGTCTATGCCCGCTGCCTTCGACCGCAAAACCGGAAAATTCCTGTTCTGTGCTTCTCCCGGCGGCAAGCGGGGAGGAACGTGGGCGCTGATAGATAATGACAAGCTTATCTCCGGCGACGATTACTCCGGCAAACCTCACAAAGTCACTTACGATGCGAAAACAGGAAGGCGGGAAGGAGAGGCTTTTGCATGGTTCCCTGGAATTGATATGGTTCTTACCCGTGAGGTATCATATGTATTAGCCAAGGACAGGATTTATGCTATTAACCGGCCAAGGTATATCAAGGCTGTAAGAAAAGCTGGCGGATTGGCAAGTGAACGTAAAAAACTGACAATCCAGCTATCAAAATTAAAGAGTCAACTTGAATCAGCCAATGATAATGCGGGCAAAAAAATAAGAAGGGAAATTGCTGAGCTAACCCACAAAAACGCTGCAATGGTTGCTGAAGAAAAGCGGTTAAAAGATTCAAGCTATGAGTGGCGCTATGCAAAACGAGGGCTTCGTTCGATAATATTGGCCGGTAATGTTGTTTTCGCCGGAGGTGAAGGATTTGTCGTCGGCATTAACTCAAAAACCGGTAAAGAAATGTGGAAGAATGATGTGGATGGTGCCGCGATTGGATTGGCTGCCTCCAGTGGTCATCTGATTGTAAGCAGTGACAAAGGCCCTGTTTACTGTTTCAGCGAGACAGAAGTTGATGCTGCCAAAGAAATCAAACAGATAATAAAGTCTAATCCCTTTGCTAACGATTCACTTACTGAAATATACGAGGCCGCTGCGGAAAAAATCTTAGCCGAAAGCGGCATCAAGAAGGGATATGCTTTGATGCTGGATTGTAATCAGGGGCGGCTTGCTTATGAATTGGCTACAAGGACCGAATTAAAAATAGTCGGTCTGGAAAAAGATCCGGAAAAACTATACGCAGCCCGAAAATATCTCGATGCGGCCGGCTTGCTGGGAAAGCAAGTAGTGATTGAGCCTTGGGATATGGAGTCTCTACCGGATTATTTCGCAAACCTGATTGTTTCCGACGAGATGCTCATCACTGGCAACACTACCGGTACGACAGAAGAAGGGCAGCGTATTCTACGCCCCTGGGGAGGAACGGCGTGCCTGAGTTTTCATCGCGATGGAGATGTTGTCTGGAGAAAATACGTCAGGGGACCTCTGGAAGGCGCCGGAGCCTGGAAACAGCAATACGGTGATCCACAAAACACAGCCTGCTCCGACGATGAATTAGTTTACGGTCCTTTGGGAGTTCTTTGGTATGGAGAGCCGGGCCCACAGGGAATGGCCGAGCGCCATGCTCGCGCGCAAAGTCCGGTCTCAATGGATGGCCGTTTGTTTATGCAGGGTGAAGAGCTAATCATGGCTGTTGATGCATTCAATGGAACATTGCTGTGGAGAAGGGAGATTCCGGGAGCAGTACGTGTGAAAATCAAGGCCGATAGTGGAAATCTTGTCGTAACGGAGAACGGTCTTTATATTGCTTCTTATGATAAATGCTATCGCCTGGATCCGGCTACGGGCCGGACAATGCGTGAATATAAAATTCCTTCTTCTTCTGATGGGACTCCTCGGCGATGGGGTTATATATCAGTCATCGGTAATATTCTCTACGGATCGAGTGCCACAGCCATGGATGAAGATTACGGTGCTGTTTTGAAGCGTTTCGTGGAAAATGGGAAATGGAAGAAAATTGAGGAAATCCCCGATGAGCACAGAGATTCGTATAAGTACGCCAGAAACCTGTATCCTGAGCCGCAAGATATACAGATGGCTGCACAAAGATCGGGGATTATGTATCGCACTATGACATCTTTTGCCCGAGGAGGTGAATTCCTCCAGACAAACTCTGTGACAGACAATTTAATGGTGAGCGACAGAATATTTGCCATGGATACGGAAACTGGTGAGTTGCTTTGGAAGCGTGATGGGAAAAAGATTGCTAACATTACAATCACACTCGGAGATGGAAAAATCTTTTACGCCGACAGCGGAATTAAAGAAGGCCAAAGAAAACGAGCCCTGAAGAGAAGGCGAAAACTAATAAAAGAGGATACGTATAAAGAAAGAGCTGGAGTTCTTGAAGAGCTTAGAGAGAAGAAAAAGTTTTTAGCT
>CBDURK010000345.1:0-3649 GCA_965369645.1 uncultured bacterium
TTGGAGTGCTATATACAAGTATGGGCTTGACCTTCAACGCACGGCGCTTCGGAGAAGTATCATTCTTCTCCGCCGCCGACACTGCCGACCAGCTAAGGCCCGTAATAGCCGCACTTGCTAATGCAACTGAGCCCACACCCTGTAGAAAACCTCTCCTGCTGACGCCATTTGCCGAATCTTGCCCACCGCAGGGACAGCATGTGTGCCGGGGTAACTCTCTTTCATTATTGGATTGTACAGTCATTGTATATCCTCCTTTCCAGGGATATTTGGTTGTTGTTTACTCCGAAAGTATAAACCAAACTCTGAGGATACAAAAGAAAAAATTAGAAACATATCTGTAATTCCAGGGGCAGCACGCTCACCATCAATCTCTTTTTTATTGCCAAAAACAGTTAGATTGTGTAGAACCCCGCAGTATCTTTAGCTTTCAATATATTTTTTGCTAAAATACACGTGTTTGACTGCGAAGGAGTTGTTAAATTTCGAAGGTTGGTTATGTTCGATAATGAAGCAGAATTAAGAAAGTCCACAGAAAAAATCGTGACGGAGATGATTTCCGTTAATCTGGCGCAAAAGAAGGTCTATACCGACAATCGCACAGGCAAAGAGTACTTCAATCTTATTACTCCGAATGCCTTTGAAAAAAAACTTCTCGCCGTAGCAGTTCTCGGCTATCCGGAACAGGTCGGCGTCTGGTCATTCACCCTGCTTAGTCAATCACGTATAGCCGAAACCAGTATGGAGCCTTATTTTAACGAATTCGCAAAAAACGACATTGGCCTAATCGCCATTAATCCTAATTGCCTGGCTCCGGATATTGAGGGAGACTCATTCATTTATCAGCTTGAGCGGGTCGTAGCCGATATCGCTCCTGAAAAAAAAATTGGCTTTATCGGTTTTTCAATGGGAGGGAAAGTCCTGGTCGAATTTTTACAGCAGCGTCCTGAACTCCTCGACCGCACTGCCGGCCTGGTTTTGATTGACCCCACATTGTCCAACAGGCTGGATGTTGGAAATATTCGTTCCTTACTCGATAACAACACATTGCTCATCGCATCGAAGGGCGAAACCTACAGCCCGGGCGATATAGCCTCGGCCCTGCTGCAAATCCCAAAAATATCTTTTCCCGGTATCCACGGCGAAATGCCAAATAAAGCCCTGCCCCAAATCATTGAGTTCTACAAACAGCACGTATTATAACCGAAACCTTGACGGACACACATCCAGCCGCTAAAATTACTCACTTCTATATCAAGAATCAAACATCGAGAATCGAGTATCAAGGAACGAGTATGACAAAGATTAACGAGAATTTTTTGAAACTTCAGGCCGGTTATCTTTTTCCGGAAATTGGCCGAAGAAAAAGAGCCTTTCAAGAGGCTAATCCGGAAGCTGATATCATCAGTATGGGTATCGGCGATGTTACCCAGCCGCTTGTTCCGGCCGTCATAGAAGCTATGAAAAAAGCCGTTGAAGAAATGGGCAATAGCGAGACCTTTAAGGGTTATGATGACGGCGGTATTGGCTATGAATTTCTAAGAGAAGCAATAAAAGAAAACGATTACAAAGCACGCGGCGTCGATATCGATATCGACGAAATATTCGTCAGCGATGGTGCAAAGTGCGATACCGGCAATATACAGGAAATATTCGGCATTGACAATGTAATCGCCGTATCCGACCCCGTCTATCCGGTATATGTGGATACTAACGTTATGTCGGGCAGGACAGGCGGGGCGGCTGAGAAGGGCAGGTACGAGGGCATTGTCTATATGCCCTGCACCGAGCAAAATAATTTCGTACCCGATTTGCCAAAGGAAAAGGTCGATTTGATTTACCTGTGCTTTCCGAATAATCCTACCGGCGGGGTGGCTACTAAAGAGCAGTTAAAAAAATGGGTCGATTATGCGAACGAGCATAAGGCGATAATACTTTTTGACGCCGCATACGAAGCTTTTATTTCCGAGACGGACATACCGCACTCCATATTCGAGATTGACGGAGCAAAGGAAGTAGCAATCGAGTTTCGCAGCTTCTCTAAAACCGCAGGCTTTACCGGTCTAAGATGTGCGTTTACCGTCATACCCAAGGAATTAAAGGCCTACACGGCCGACGGCAGGGCGGTTGAAGTCGCCCCTATATGGAAAAGACGCCACTGCACAAAGTTCAACGGCGTATCGTACGTTACCCAGGCCGGTGCCGCCGCTGTTTACAGCCCCGAAGGCAAAGAGCAAAATCGAAAAATTATCGATATCTATATGGCCAACGCAAAGCTTATCTGCGAAACCCTCAGGAAATTTGGATTTACTGTTTACGGAGGCCTCAATGCGCCATATATCTGGCTAAAGACTCCCAATGGCGTCGGTTCCTGGGAATTCTTCGATACATTACTCAACAAGGCACACATTGTAGGCACTCCCGGAGCCGGCTTCGGTTCAGTAGGAGAAGGATTCTTCCGCCTCACCGCCTTTGCCACTCCCGACAATGTCAAAGAAGCCCTGCGGCGTTTCGCCAGTATTGTATAATATGGTGTTGAGTATAGGATTTGTGCAAAATGATTACAGCATATATCGGCCTGGGCAGCAATTTAGGCAACAGACAGGACCACATAAATAGTGCCCTTAGAATGCTCGCAGAAGTTGCAGATGTCGAAGTCGTTCGAGTAAGTGAGCCAATCGAGACCAATCCGCTTGGGCAGGCCGAGCAGCCTATGTACTTAAACGCAGTTGCCGAACTCCGAACAGCTCTTAATCCCGATGATTTGCTCAAAACGCTTGTCAATATTGAAACATCCCTGGGCAGGGTGCGTCTGGAAAAGTGGTCGTCGAGGACCATCGACCTGGACATTCTACTATACGGCTCCGAGGTCATAGACAGCCCCCATTTGACTATCCCGCATCCGCAAATGCACCTGCGCTCTTTCGTCCTCGAAGGTCTTGCCGCGCTCAACGGCGCTTTTGTGCATCCTGTAATAAAAGAATCGTTAAATGTATTAGCTAACAGATTGAACGGCTGCGGTTTTGTCCACAATCCCGACTTGCCGCAGCTTATCAGTATAGCCGGCGTTATCGGCGTTGGAAAAACCACTCTGTCTAACAAATTATCTACCCGGCTCGGCTGTCAAATGCTGCCGGAACCTTATGCTACCAATCCATTCATGCCCGATGTTTACGCCGGGAAACAAGAGCTTGCGTTGGATTCACAGTTATATTTCCTGACCGCAAGAGTTGAGCAGTTAAATAATAGCGCTTTGGAGAAGGGGCAAACATATATCAGTGACTATGTCTTTGACAAAGAGCCAATTTACAGCAGACAAACACTAAACCCCGAACAATTAACTTTGTACAATAAGATTTATCAATCTTCCAACTCTAAAGTTGCTCTGCCTGTGCTTGTTATATATCTGCTCGATTCTCCTCAGAATTGCCTTGAACGTATTCATAAACGAAACCTCCCTTACGAACAGAAAATCGAACTGCAATACCTGGAAAATCTTGAAGCTGAATACAACCAACTCTTTAGCAATTGGAAAATCTGCCCTGTTATCCGCATAAAAACCTCAGAGTTTGACTACACCCAAAACGACATTATTGACCATTTTGTGGAGCAAATACAATATTATATTGCAGAGGATTCTGTTATTACA
>CBDURK010000346.1:0-3629 GCA_965369645.1 uncultured bacterium
TACAATTTTGACGTCTGTGCGTCCGGTCTTTTGGCATACCTGTGCAGCAGCGATAGCGAAGTTGTCTCCGTGAGCATAGACGCCACTGAGGTTGGGGTACTTTTGCAGCAGTGTCTGCATTTCGGTCTTTACAATGTCGCGTTCGCCCCTGTGGGGAATACGCGCAATAGGTTTGATGTTTGGATAGTCTTTGAGCACGTCACGCAGGGCATTGCTACGCGCAACCTCAGGCCCGGTTCCAAGATGCTGGTGGAATTCAACGAGCTGGCCCTTTCCCCCCATTGCTTCGGCCAGAATCTTCGCCGAAGTCACTGCACCGGCATAGGTATCAGTGCCGGTATAACAGATATATTCGCAATTCTCGCCGATCTCGCGGTTGACAATAATGACGGGAATATTGCTGCGGTTGAGCATCTGCACGCCTCGCACCAGTGGTTCTTTCTTCATTGGCACCAGGCAGACCACATCCACACGTTTGGCAATAATTTCTTTTATCTGCTCGATTTGGAGGACCGGGTCTTCCGTAGCGTTGAGGATTGTGACATCGACGCCGAGTTTCCGGGCCTCGTCCCTTACTCCAAGACGCATGTTCTGCCAGTAGGGGTGATCCAGTGTCATTAAAAATCCGATCTGTTGTTTTCGCGGTCCGCGGTCTTTGCAGCCGCCTGCCACAACAGCCAAAAGCACCATAACTCGGAATACAGTCTTAGTCACTTTGACGAAATTCATCCTGAGGTTTTCCTTTCTAATCTTAATTGTATTTTCACAAATACTACTTACGGCTACGTCCTTTGGCCAGTACGTCAACTGTTACAACAATAATAATAATCAGACCTGTAATAACTTTTCGATACTCGGCTCCGACGCTGAACTGCGTCAAAAGGTTGTCAATCACACGCAACAAAAGCACTCCAGTCAGTGTTGCGGTCAGTCCGCCGCTGCCGCCGCCCAATGGTGTGCCGCCGACAATAACGCTGGCGATAACGTCCAGTTCCTTGCCCATGTGACTTTCAGCCTGGGCTGTAGCAGTCATTGCCAGAAATATAGCCGCGGCAATAGCACAGGTCAGGCCGCACAGCATATAGGTCACCATCTTTATCCTGTGAGTATTTACACCAGCCAGCCAGGCGGCTTCCTCGTTACCGCCAATAGCAAAAATATAATGCCCGAAACGAGTGAATCGCAGCAGGTATGTACCGATACCGAATACCAGCAGAAATAGCACAATTGGCATAGAAATCTGGTAGTTTTGCCCGAAGATTGGAATTTGTGCATCGTAAATCCAGCTAAACTGATTTCGCAGAGCAATGTCGGCAACCTGTTTGGCCTGGCCTCCACGGGTAAGGATAAGCGCAATGCCGCGAAAAACCAGCATTGTGCTGAGCGTTACTACAAAAGGATTCACTCCTACCCGGGCGATAAGCACACCGTTAATCGCACCGAGGCTAATCCCAACCAGAGCTGTCAATAGCAGCGCCGCTGAAATCGCTACCACAGCACCACAAGACGAAAGACTGTCCATAGTCAATACAAGAACCACACTGCAGACAGCGGTGTTGGATGCCACGGATAAGTCAAATCCGCCTGCTATCATTACAAAGGTCATGCCTATGGCTATAATCCCAAGTGCAGCGGCATTTGTCAGAAGGTTGTCAACAAGATTAGTCCAGCTAAAAAACGTAGGACTTCTGAAAGAAGCAAAAGCACACAGCGCCGCCAGCAGAATCAGGATGGAAGCCTGTTGCAGCTTCTTGAATGAAAGAGTTTTTCGAGCTCCTCCGGCGCCGGGCTTGTTGGCATTTTTACTCATTCAGCCTTTGTCCTTTCTCGCGCATTCGGCGAAAAGTTTATCTTCATCGGTTTCAGTTCCCGGTATTTCCCGCACCAACCGGCCATTTCGAATAACCAGGATGCGGTCTGCCAGCTTGGTAATCTCTATCAGTTCAGATGAGATGAGAATTATTGCCTTACCCTTACAGGCTAAATCCATAATCAGTCTATACATCTGCGCCTTAGTGCCTACGTCGATACCCTGGGTAGGCTCGTCGAAAATAATCACATTCGAATCGGCTGCCAGCCACCGGCCGACTACAACCTTCTGTTGATTACCTCCGCTGAGACTCTGTATTTCCATCTTCAAATCGGGCGGCTCAACATTCATCCGCTCAATCATACCTTGGGCGCTATTGGCGAGGCGTCGCGGCGATTGAAATCCGAAAGCACCGCTGAGACGTTCGAGTATGCTTATGTTGAGATTCTCACAGACCGATCTTCCCGTAATGTTGCCCTCAATTTTGCGATTTTCCGGAACCATACCGATACCCATGCTGCGGCATAAATTAGGGGAACGCACTGGAATGGATTTGCCTTGAAATTCAAGTTTACCCGAAGCTTTATCCGCTCCGAAGATGGCGCGGACGATTTCGGTGCGCCCCGAACCCACCAGGCCGGCGATGCCTAAAATCTCACCGGCGCGAAGCTCGAAAGAGATATTTTCAAAGACGCCAGGACTGCTCAGATTGTTTATCTTAAGGATGATTTTTCCCGGGTGGTTCTTTTTTTCGGGAAATATCTCACCCAAATCGTGTCCGAGCATCATACGGGTCATATCTGATATTTCGCATTCGCTAATGTTTTTGGTGCCTGCTACTTTGCCGTCACGAAGTACGGTGACGCGGTCGGCAATCAGGGGAAGTTCTCCCAGCCGATGTGAGATATACACAATCGCCAGTCCCTTGTACCTGAGATCTTTGATTACCTGGAATAGTTTGTCGATATCTTCACTGCCTAAGGATGCAGTGGGCTCGTCGAATACAAGTAACTTGACATTGCGGCGCACTGCGCCGGCGATCTCGACCAGACATTGCTGGGCCTTACTTAGCCTGCTTACCGGCTCATTAGGATCCAGATCGAAGCGCAGATACTTAATTGCTTTGGATGCCCCGTCACTGATGGAGGCTCTGTTCATTTTTCGTGTCCAGTGCCTGGCCTTCTCGTCACCAAGCATAATATTCTCGGCTACGGTGAAATTAGGCAACACGCTCAGTTCCTGGTAAATAACGGCAATACCCATATCACGCGATTGACGGGGATTGCTAATCCTTACATTACGTCCGTCAAAACTAATACTGCCCCTGTAGTCCTCAAACCGGCCCGCGAGTACATTCATCAGCGTTGATTTGCCTGCGCCATTCTCACCGATGAGCGCATGGACTTCGCCGCCGCGGACATCAAAATCCACTTCGTTAAGTACCCGCGTACCTGAAAATTTCTTCACAATGCCCTTCATTCGCAGGATTTCACAATCATTCGAAGACATTTAATCATCCAAAAGTTTATCTTTTTTAAAAGGCACTATACTCTCCAATGGCCTCGAACATAGCAAGGATATTTTCGAGAGCTGTTTGTATATTGTTATTTATCGGGTGACTAATATTCATCAAGCAGCTTGAAATCGTAAGGCTCATTCTGGTATTATAACACCTATAAAACTTAAGTTGCATAGCAAATGTAAAAATCGAATAGAGTTGGTTCATTGGGTATGACATCACGACAGCGCGTTTTAACGGCGTTCGAACACGCCGAACCCGACCGTGTGCCTTGCTGGTGCGGTGCATCGGTCGAGTTCT
>CBDURK010000347.1:0-3625 GCA_965369645.1 uncultured bacterium
AACCGGCCAGTGGGTCAACATCGAATATCGATGATGTAACATCTGTGAGCTGGTCTGCCGGAGATAATGCAAGCCAGCACGATGTTTACTACAGCACCGATAAGGATGCAGTAGTCGGCGCGGATGCTTCCGATACTTCCGGTATTTATAGAGGCAGACAGAGTGCCGCCAACTATACTCCGCCTGAAGGTATTGAATGGGGCCAGACCTCCTACTGGCGAATCGATGAGAATAACACCGATGGAACAATCAGTACGGGCAGAGTGTGGAGCTTTGCGATTGCAGACCATATCGTTGTTGACGACTTTGAAAGCTATAATGACCTTGATCCCGCTGATGCGGGCAGCAACAGGATATATTTGGCCTGGGTAGATGGATTTGACAACCCGGCCACAAACGGTTCTATCGTTGGTTATGCTACTGCTCCTTTCGCCGAGCAGACTATCGTTCATGGCGGTGGTCAGTCGATGCCGTTTGCCTATGACAACGCTGTCGGAAAATCAGAGGCGACTTTGACATTGACTTACCCACGTGACTGGAGCAGACACGGAATCGGCAATTTGTCGCTTTGGTTTAAAGGTAATCCTGCAGGTTTCATAGAAGATCCGGCCGGCACCATCACGATGAACGCAGCAAGCGGAGACATTTGGAACACAGCCGACGAGTTCCGTTATGCATATAAACAGTTATCAGGCGCCGGTTCTATTACAGCACAGGTACTCAGCGTCCAGAATACCGCTGCCTGGGCTAAAGTAGGCGTTATGATTCGCCAGACACCTGACCCGGGCTCAAAATTCGCCGCTGTGTATATCACGCCCGGTAACGGATGCAGATTCCAGGCCAGGCAGACTCCAGGTTCAGGCGCAACAAGTGATACTCCAGTAGCAACGCCTGAGCAAATGGCAATCAGGGCCCCCTACTGGATAAAAATTGAGCGTGACGCGGCTGATAACTTTAATGGCTACTACTCCAGCGACGGTGTTAGCTGGCAGGCAATGTCATGGAATCCACAGAATATATCAATGCCGCCGAATGTATATATCGGCCTGGCAGTGACCAGCAATAATTCAGGTGTGAACTGCGAGGCTAAATTCTCTGAGGTGACAACAACCGGTTCAGTCAGCCCGCTGACATGGACACACGAGGCCATCGGTGTTGATATGGCCAGCAATGATCCTGAGCCGATGTATGTTGCTCTCAACGGCAATGCAGTTGTACAACACGACAATCCCAATGCGGCATTGATAAGTGACTGGACCCAATGGAATATCGACCTGCAAGCATTTGTGGACCAGGGTACAAACCTTGCCAATATAAATACCATTACCATTGGTTTTGGCGATAAGAATAACCCGCAAGCCGGAGGTTCAGGAAGTGCATTCTTTGATGATATTCGGTTGAATCGGCCGTAGCGGGAACAATAACCATAAATGGAAGATTTAGCCGGCAGTTAAAATGTAAGGCCGGTATAAAAGATTGGCTTAAATTCGGGGCCTATATCGATGATTCGGTATGGGCCCCCTTTCATTTGCAAAAGTAAAAGCCCTCTCCAGCTCAGTGATGGTCGGCAGGGAATAAAATCTTTCCGCTGACCAGGAGGATTGTGTAGAATGGTTCAGTGAATTCAGAAAGTGTGGATAAACTTTGAGGCTCACAGAGCGTGTTTATTCTTTTCCCTTGTCGTGTGGACGGCGAGTTAAAATACTCAGTCAATACGTGCAAAATCGGGCGAGGTCCGAAGTGTTCCGCAAAATGTAGGATACCCGAAATAAAGAGAAAAATATGCGGAATTTCGAGCAGTGAATATTGTACTTAGAAAGGCAATATCCTCATAAAATCGGAGGGATTATGGGGCGTTAAAAAAATTGGAAAATAATTTGAAGAAAATGAGCGTTCGCGGTGTATATTACTGTAGAAACAGTGTTTTTGGGCCAAGTTGAGAGAACGTTGAATCGGAGCCTGAAAGAGTGACGAGCATGTGCCAGGAAGAAATAACAGCAATGCGGCGCTGCCGCCGGGGATCATCGGCAGCATTTGAAGTTCTTGTGAACAGATATATGAAAGACGCTTATTTCATCGCACTGGGGCTTGTAGGTAATCGCGAAGACGCAATGGACCTGTCCCAGGAAGCTTTTATCCGAGCATACCGAAATATCAAGCACCTCAAACCGGAACGAAAGTTTTTCCCCTGGTTCTATCAAATACTGAAAAATCTTTGTATCAGCCATTTAAGAAAACGAAGATATAGAAAAGCACAATCTCTTGACTGCGAAAACTGTCCGGAAATGCCGGCCGCCACGGATTGCTTTTCGCCGGAGGCCGTTGCCGGAAGGAATGAACTCAAAGACAAAGTCTGGCAGGCAATCAGCAAGCTGGATGATAAACATCGAGAAGTGATTATCCTGCGACACTTTCAAAATATGTCATACGAACAAATCGCTGAGGCCCTTTATTGTAATAAAGGTACGATTACGAGCAGGTTGTACTATGCACGTAAGAGGCTGGAAGAATTATTGAGTACTGGGAAAGGAGGTAGCATAAATGACATGCCATGATTATAAAGACATAATGATGGGCTACCTGGACAATGAATTGAATAACGAACAGAAACGTCAATTCGAAGAGCACCTGACCGGATGCTCTGAATGTAAGGCTGAGCTGAAAGAGTTCAGGAAACTCAAAGCTATTACCGATGAGGTGACGCTGGTCGAGCCTGAGGACAAAATATGGCAAGACTACTGGAGCGGCGTTTATAACCGAATCGAGCGCAGCCTCGGCTGGATTGTCTTTTCGGTGGCAGCTATTCTGCTGGCAATCTATGGCGGATTCAAGCTGATAGAAGAGATAATCACAGATGCTACTGTAGATATACTCTTGAAAGCCGGCTTGCTGGCACTTATTGCCGGCATGGCAATTCTGCTGGTCTCGGTGTCGCGGGAGAGACTTCACTTCTGGCAAAAAGACCGTTATAGAAACGTAAGGAGGTAAGACGATGCTTTTATCTACGACAGACACAATTACGGGGAAGAAGATTACCAAACAAATGGGACTTGCCAAAGGCAATACCATTAGAGCCCGGCACATCGGCAGAGACATTGTGGCAATACTGCGGCACATAGTCGGAGGCGAGATAACGGACTATACCAAGATGATGGCCGAATCACGGGAACAGGCCCTTGACAGAATGATAGAAGACGCTCAAAAATTAGGCGCCAATGCGATTGTGCAAGTGAGCTTTACTACGCAAATGGTAATGGCAGGGGCATCTGAGATTCTGGCCTACGGTACGGCGGTAGTGGTTGAGTGAGTTTTTGCGTTTACCAATTATCCTTGTTTCTGATTGTTAGGAAAGGAAGACAAAATGGATACGATTAAAGATTTTCTAAAGCCCGAAATAATATGGTTCCTTATCGGTCTCGTACTACTGATTATGGAATTCGTATCGCCCGGATTAATCATTGCTTTCTTCGGCGTCGGGGCCTGGATAGTCGCACTCGTCTGCCTCATTACCGACATCGGGATAAATACTCAATTGATAATATTTATCATTGCTTCGGTGCTGTCGCTGTTATGCATACGGAAATGGCTTAAAGGAATATTCATGGGGCACGCTGTTTCAAAACAG
>CBDURK010000348.1:0-3622 GCA_965369645.1 uncultured bacterium
ATTCCGGTAAGTAAAGTGGTTTTTTATTGACAAGAAAGTTATTGACTGGTACTATCTTGTATTGAAAGGTGGTTTCTGTCCATGTGAGGTAGGGCGGAATCGATTCATTAAGAAGTGTTTTTGGAGGTAAGGGCTGGCAAATCTGGTTCTTTATCTGTTTTAGCTTTTGGCCACTGAGCCCTTGTTGTGATAGAAAAGCAGAGAGTTTTTAGGAGAAATGTCGATGTTCAACGGAAAAACTGCCGCAGCAATTTTAGCAGTGACACTTATTGTAGTTAGTGCCGGTTTGGCTCAGACTCTTGAGGAAGACTGGAATAATTTCCTGCATTATACCAAGATTGGCCGACCTGATTTAGCCAAGGGATATGCACAGGTGATCCTGCAGGGCAATCCGGACCCTGTAAAATTGCTTGAGCTAACTAAAAATAATCCTCAGGGTTACGCGATTTTATTACGAGTCAACGAATTCGCTCCTGATCCCGAACTGGAAGAGTTGAGCGGTAAAATCATCGGCCTTATCGAGCAGGGCAGCTTTACCCGCCGGGCCGATGCGGGGATTATTGTGGCAGAGATAAAGAGGCTAAGCAGTACCGACCGTGGTTGGTTTACTGCGGTTAAACGGCTTCGCAACGCGGGTGAATATGCGATACCATTTATGCTTGATGCCATAGCGGACAATTCACGCGATGCGGAACTGCCGGATATCGTAAGGGCACTTCCACAAATTGGCAGGGATGCGATAAGACCTCTTGGCGCAGCATTGCAGACTGATAATGTAGCCCTCAAGGCACAGATAATGCAGGCATTAGGTAAGATTGGCTATCCCCAATCACAGGCTTATCTGAAGTATGTTGTTGAAAACGATGGTTCGGCTGAAGTTAGTCAACTGGCCAAAATCAGCCTGATGAAAATTGATCCCGGTACTTTGAAAATTTCGGCAGCCCAGTTGTTCTTCGAGCTTGCAGAGAAATACTATTATCATTCACAGTCATTAACTCCTGCTAACGATGCCGATTCTGCCAATATTTGGTTCTGGGATGCTAATCAGCGGCGATTGGCTCGTGTAGAAGTTTCCGGCAGTTACTTTAACGAACTTATGGCGATGCGCTGCTGCGAATGGGCTCTCAAAGCCGACGCAGGGTTCGGCCCGGCTATTGGCCTATGGCTGGCTGCCTTTTTCAAAGCCGAGTCCGCCGGTATCGAGACGATGCCCAGTTACTTTGGCCAGAGCCACGCAGATGCACTTGTATATGCCACCACAGCCGGAGTTGAATATCTACATCAGGCTCTTGCAAGGGCGGTCAAAGACAGGAACGCACATGTCGCACTTGGTGTTATTGAGGCGTTGGGTACCACCGCCGGTGAAAAATCTTTGCTTTATCGCATTGGGCCGGCTCAACCGCTCCTTGAGGCACTGTCTTTCAATGATATAAAGGTAAGATACAGTGCTGCTATAGCAGTAGCTGCGGCAGGGCCAAAAGAGCCGTTTGCCGAAAGTAAGCTTGTCGTAGCGAATTTGGCCGGGGCTTTAGGAATCAATACCCAATTGGACAAACAGATAGCCGATAGCTATGCCCTCAGAGCAGCCCAGGCTATGCTCAAGTTGGCTCTGTCCAGAAATCCTGTTATCAATTTATCTGCCGCTCAGAATGCTCTTGTAAGTGCGGTAAATGACGAAAGAAAACAAATCCAGATTTTGTCCGGCCGGATTTTAGCTCATCTCGACAGCCCGGGTGCACAGCGGGCAATAGCAGGGATGGCCCTTGATAATAACAATGATGCTGATGTGAGAATATCGGCGTTTAACTCACTTGCAACTTCAGCAAAATTAAATGCAAATATGTTGGTTAACCCGATAGTTGATGCGATTTACTCACTTATTAGTTCGACCGATACGCCCCCCGAGCTTCGCAGCGCAGCCGCTGCCGCTTACGGAGCGCTTAATCTGCCCAGCCAAAAAGTAAAGGACCTCATCCTCGACCAGGCAAAAAGTTGAAGTAAAGCCGAAATCCCTGTCAAAGCAGGGATCCAGTTTCTGTAATACCGGGAAAATTTCCCGCACCTAATTTTACATATAATGCCCGTTGTTGTCAGCGGGCATTTTTGTTATTATGCGGCAATTCTATTGATAAGCTGACTTGACTTGTTGAAAAAAGATATCCGACGACTAATTGAAAGGAGTGCAAAATGACTGTTGATTCTAAGCAGGTATCGGCCTGTCTCGAAGAATGCAAAAAACATCTGACCACAGAACTTCTGCCTTTCTGGCTGGACCGATGTAAGGATGATAAGAACGGCGGTTTTATTACTCACTTCGATAAAGACGGCAATGATACCGGCGAGGACGAGAAATCGTTAATCGCTCAGAGCCGTACCGTTTATACGATGGCCTCGGCCCATAGAGCGGGCTACGGGGACGGCAAATGTGCCGAATACGCCAAACACGGCGTCGATTTTCTCATCGACAAGATGTGGGACACCGAACACGGCGGATTCTTCTGGACAGTGGACCGTAAGGGCAATGTCGCTATCGATAAGAAGATTATTTATGGCTTCAGCTTTGCGATTTATTCGCTTAGCGAATATACCCTGGCTACGGGCGACCCAAGAGGTCTGGAATATGCCGGGAAAGTTTTCGACCTTATGCAGAAATACTGTGCCGATACGATGTACGGCGGATATTTTGAGATGTTTGAAAGGAACTGGGACCTGTGTGGGCCGGCAAGTGGTGGGGGGGACAGAAAGACCCTCGATGCCCACATGCACCTGATGGAGGCGTTTACCACATTGTATGAATGCAGCGGACAAAGTGTACACCGCCGAAAATTAATCGAAGATATAGATATTTTGATAAAGAGAATCCTCCACCCTCAGTACGCTACCGGAATACCGCAGTTTACTCCCGACTGGCAAATAGCGCCGCAGATAAAGTTTGATATTATTTGGGGCTGGGACCGTTTCGCCGAAGGCGGAGAAAAGCCCAACGCCGGGGACAATACCTCCGCCGGTCACAATGTGGAATTTGCCTGGTTGCTGGCCCATGCCACGGACATTATGGGTGAAGGTTTCGAACAATACCGTGACATTATTATAAAGGCGATGGACCACGGAATGACAAACGGTGTCGATGATGAATTCGGCGGTGTTTACGTCGAAGGTCCCCATGCCGGCGGTGTTTATGACAGGGAAAAAGAATTCTGGCAGCAGGCGGAGGTTATGATTGGAATGTTGGAGGGGGCGTTGCGGTTCGACCCGGAAAAATACTGGCCTGCCTACTTAAATGTGCACCGTTTTGTTTTCGATAAAATGATAAACCATCCCGTAGGTGAGTGGTTCCCGCTGCTTGCCAGAGAGGGCGAACCTGTCTGGACGCACATGAGCCATTCCTGGAAGGTGAATTACCATACCGTTCGCTGTATGGTTCAGTCCATAAAGCGGCTTGAAAAGTTACTTGAAAAGCTTAAATAATAGATACTTATATATGCAGTACCACGGCAAATACAACATTTTTGACATTAATAAAATCAATACGTACCCTTTGAGCACACGCAGCAATAAGGTCACGCTCAATGACCTTATAAAGCCCGGGGACATTGACAATGTTGTTATTGATTTGCCGGAT
>CBDURK010000349.1:0-3620 GCA_965369645.1 uncultured bacterium
CAATACTCTTGCAAAGCAAGCCCTGAAGGCCCTGGAGGAAGACACTTCAGAGCAAAAACTTGAAGAACTGGCACTGGCTACGAATATGAGTGAGCTGGGCCGATTCTTAGTTACAAAGAATCGCTCGGATATCGGAGCATTTCGTACTTCGCTTCTATTGAACATAGGAATTACGCCGCCCTATATGCACGATGGAACAGTGGAAACCCTTTGGGACGTAATGGACCACTACAACAAGGGCGGCGAAGCCAATCTGTTTCTTGACGGTGGCATGGAACCGCTGGCACTGACCGAAGATGAGATAAATAATATCGTCGCGTTTCTCTTTAGTCTTACAGACGACCGCTTCGCCCAGGAGAACCAGCGGCAGATTGCACGCCAGAAAGCACAGGCCGAGAAAAAACGTCCCCTGAAAGATGATGACATGGCTTTCCGTATCAAGTTTGCCTTTGAAAAATAGATTAATAAAGAGTTAACGACCGTGAAGTAAGAAGGAGTTACTCATGAAGCCCAAGATTAAGAGTATAGAAACAAAATATATGCAGGAGCGCCGTGACTTCTTTCACGGCCTTAAGAATCTGGACCGCCGTTCTTTTCTGAAGGTATCGGCGGCAGCCATGGGAGCGGCCGCAGCATCCGGTCTGCTTCCCGGTCATTCGTTCCGCTCGGTCAGCGTCGCACAGGCAGCGGCCTCATCAGACAGCAGCGCATCTTTTAGTTTTGCCTACATCTCCGATTCACACCTTTACGAAAAGAAAATCAACGACCGCTTTGTCCGCGCGCTTTTACGCGCCGTAGAGGATGTCAATAACTTGGATCCTCAACCCGATTTCGTGTTTTACGGCGGCGACCTGGCCCAGCTTGGCCAACCCAAAGAGCTTGAACTCGGTGCCCAGATACTCAAGAATGTAAAGGCGCCTTTGAGAATGATGGTTGGAGAACATGATTGGTATCTTGACCTTGGACAGAAGTGGCGAGAGCTCTTCGGCAGGCCGACTTACTCATGGAACCACAAGGGTGTTCACTTCGTTACCCTCAACAGTGTCGTCGAGCGTGATTTCTGGACAAAACTCGGATTGACACCGATGGAGCGAATGATGACCGTGGCCGGGCTGGACAACGCTATGCAGAGTCCATTCTCGGTTGGCAGACAACAGCGGCAGTGGCTAAAAAATGATTTGGCCGGCTATTCAAATGATACTCCTATCATTGTTTTTTCCCACTCACCCCTCTATAAGTTATATAGAAAGTGGAATTTCTGGACCGACGATGCCGAAGAAGTCCAGGCCATCCTGAATCGCTTTGATCGGGTTGTAGTCATTCATGGCCACACACACCAGCTACTGACAAACAGGATCGGTAATATTCATTTCCACGGGTTGCTTTCCACCGCCTGGCCGTGGCCATATGCCCCGGAAGGGATGCCGAAATTGACTATCGAGATGAACCGTCCGGACCCATTCAATCCGAACGATGGCTGCGGCGACGGCCAGGTTCATGTACATCCGGATGGGCTGATCGATAAGATTTACAACCTCTGGAACCGCAAGCCAATCACGGTTGCAAGAGATTATACCGCAAGCTGGGGCAGGCAGAGCATCCCGCTAAAACCAAACCGCCCCAGTTATTAGTACCTTCAAGGAGATTGCCATGCAAAATACATCTGCCTTTGCTAATTTCAAATTCATCCTGCTGTCCGCAGCCTGCCTTTCAGTAATCATAATGTTTGCTGCGTGCAGGCAGGAGAACAAACTCACAACATGTGACGGACAAGGCAAAGTTAAAGTCGCCAAAGACACCACCGGACAGGCCCTCGCCGATGCGCTCATGGACCAGTGGACTCGTGACCACCCCGACCGAGACTGGATGACTCAGGAAAAGCTGGCACACGAGCTTAAACCTCCCGCCGACAACTCCTCTTTGCTACAGGGCGATCAAGCCGAGGGACATACATACGGCCAGCCTACAGAACGCGACCTTCTCACGTGGACTCGTGAGACCGAAAAGTTCGTCCTGGAAGGATCACGAATCTTTCACAGCGCTGGTTTATTGAAGAGCACCACCTCTGTCTCGTGCGACATGTGTCATCCTCACGCTGCCAATACCCACCCGGAAACATATCCCAAATTCCAGACTCAGATGGGCCGGGTCGTGTTGTTACGCGACATGATAAACTGGTGCATTGACAACCCCGTGCGTGGAGAACGTCTGGAACCCGATGACCCGCGTATGCGGGCTATGGAAGCATATATCATGGCCCAGCGCACCGGAACAGAGATGAACTACGGCAAGCACTGAGCCTCTCTCTGGCCTGACCGGTTCCCATGAGCCTATATCTTCCGAGCCAAAGCCTCATATAGAAGGCTCCATTGGTAAGTTTTGCCGGGGAGAGCAGCCTTTTTTTTATATCTTATCAGATCATTTTGGCCTGATGAAATAGCAGAGAAGAATCGTATTTTTCCTGCACCATATCTTTATCAGCATTTTCTGTACTTTTCCAACTTTTTGAGCAGTTTCCGTCATACATTATCGGCGGATTGTGATATCCATTATTTAATTATCCACTCTTTCGGACTACCCAAAAATTCAAGAATGCCGATTCGCCAAATAATGTAATAGAGGTGTGAAAGACGCGGTTCATTCACATAGAATTTTAGCCGATATGGATAATTGAAATCTGTGTTTCGAAATACCTATAAATTGGGGGGTAATAACAAGCACACATTCTGAAGCTATAGGTAACAATAACGACGAGGTTTGTTAGTAATGTCCATTAGAAAAAAGATTATACTGATTTTGCTTTGTGTTATCGCTCTTTATTCGATTATACAGTGCGGGATTGAGCGGCTGGTTATTTTGCCAAGTTTTACATCTCTTCAGCGGACAGAAGCTCAAAAAAATATTGAACGCTGTATATATGCTATTCGGAACCAAACAAATTCTCTTGGTAATTTATGTGCAGATTGGTCGGTATGGGATGATACTTACCAATTCGTTCAGGATAAGAACAGCGATTTCATAGAAACCAATCTCCTTGAGCCTACATTTACAGGGGCCAAATTGAATCTTCTATATATCTGTAATCTACAGGGAGAGGTTGTATGTGGTAAAATCTACGATTTGCAAAATGAAACATATGTAGAGATAAAAGAATTCCCCAAGCAGTCATTTGGTAAAGATCATATGCTGTTGAAGCATGATTCGACTGAAAGCTTTATTGAAGGATTGTATCTGACAGAGCAGGGGCCGATGTTAATTAGTTCGAGACCCATTCTCACCAGTGAGAGGGAAGGGCCAATCCGTGGAACTTTGATCATGGGCCGTTTCTTAGACAAAAACATGATTGAACATTTTTCTAAGGATTTATCAATCATATTTAGAGTAAAGGTCATTACGGACGTTAGCGCTAAAGAAAAAAGTAAACACATTATCGAGCAGATATCAAAAGACCAACCATACGTGTTAGAACAATATGATAACGACCTCCTGCGAATTTACGGGCTCGAGTCTGATGTAGCAGGTGAGCCTGCAATATTGATAACAGTTGACGTTCCTGCCACCATTATCGCAAAGGGCAGAACGGCAACAAGATTCGCATTTTTTTCCATATTGTTGTCAGG
>CBDURK010000350.1:0-3593 GCA_965369645.1 uncultured bacterium
ATCTTACGGAGCGTAACCGTAATGTTATTATTTCCGACTGCCATATTTATGAAAACAGTGGAATTGGAATATATCTCGATCATGTGAACCTGCATCAAATAAATGTCGGCAATTCGCATATAAGTTATAATGCAGGGGGAGGAATTGTTCAGCGAGGCGGCGATGTCAGAAATCTACAGGTCGGTAATTGTGATATCGAAGGTAATATGGGCCAGAAGGTCCCTGCGACGGCAAATGTGCTTATTGATGCTACGGGAGGCTCCATCGGAGAGATTGCCATAACCGGCTGTACGATTCAACATACTCATAATGTCCATGGGTCGGCAAACATCCGAATTATCGGAGAGGGACAGCCCCGAGGAGCATATGCACATGGTGAGCTTCGCGGCGGTAACATTACTATTACGGGCAACATACTCAGTGACGTTCAGGTCAATATACATCTTAATAAGGTTCGCGGGGTCACAATTGTCGGCAATACAATCTGGAAGGGCTTTACGCATGACTTTCTAATAGAGGGCAGCTCAAGCGTTGTTATTGGTCAAAATGTATTTGACCGCAATCCTCGTTACCATTATGGGGACGGAGCCAGTGCCAATAGAGGGCTTGTCTTCCGCGATTGTGACAGCATCATTCTCACCGGGCTGCAAATTAACAATGTCTGGCGAAAGAATGGGGGACTAATTCTGGAAAAGTGCCGGCATTTTAATATCTCCGACTGCATAATTCTCAACTGCGATAACTGCGGTATTCTTATGGATGACGTTCAGGATACAATTATTTCAGGCTGTATAGTTAGTGATACCCGCAGGGAGTCCAAGGAAGGGATGACTCTGAAAGTTACAAAGGGCAACGGTAACTTTATAGTAAACAACCTTTTTACAGGCCGACTGGAAATCGCTCCAGGCTCAAGTAAGGTAACGAATAACCTGATGAAATAACTCATAATAACCATGAATTTATAAAGAAAAGGTAAATTTCATGAATCATTTGATCAAATGCTTTGTCATATTTTTGAACCTTGCCATCTCTCTACAAGGTGGATGCGCTTATTCACAGAATCCGTCGCTCGGTTTGTTCGAGGAGCATAGTGATATTGGTGACGTCCGGAAGCCCGGCAATGTTAAATACGATGCCGCACAAAAGAGTTATCTCATTGCCGGCGGAGGGGAGAATATGTGGTTTAGCAATGATGCGTTTCACTTTCTCTGGAAGCAAGCATCCGGCGACATCTCGCTTGCCGCGGACATCCGCTGGATAGGCGCTGGCGGCAATCCTCACCGTAAGGCCTGCCTGCTCATTCGTCAGAGTCTCGAACCGGACGCCCCCTACGCTGACGCGGTAATTCATGGTGACGGCCTTACATCGATTCAATATCGACAGGTGCGCGGCGGTCCGACACGCGAGATTCAATCCAATGTCACCTCGCCGCTTAGAATCAGAATCGAGAAAGAGGCTGATAATGTCTTTATGTCGATTGCAAGCGAGAATAGAACACTTCATTCCGCCGGGGGTTCTTTCAGGATTAAATTCAGTGAACCCTTTTATATCGGGCTTGGTGTTTGCGCCCACGACAATGCTGTATTGGAGAAAGCAGTTTTCTCAAATGTCGAAATCAAGAGCGGAAAACCGAATGTCCCCGGAGCAACCTCGCTGGAAAGCACATTAGAAACCGTCGCAATTGCCTCAAAAGACCGGCGTGTGGTCTATCACATCAACGATCATATCGAGGCCCCCAACTGGTCAGGAGATGGGAAGTACTTTCTTTTCAACAGCGGCGGCAAGATTTACAAGCTGCCGGTCGATGGCGGGAAACCTCAGTTGATTGATACGGGATTCGCCACTCGCTGTAATAACGACCACGGCCTATCGCCTGACGGCACGCAATTGGTGATAAGCGATCAGTCACAGGGGAAAAGAAAATCGCTTATTTATACTTTGCCGGTTGGTGGCGGAACACCACGCCGCATAACTCCGCTTGGCCCATCTTACTGGCACGGCTGGTCGCCGGATGGAAGGACCCTAGCCTTCGTCGGTGAACGCAGCGGCGATTATGACATATATACCATACCAACAGAAGGCGGCGAAGAAAGGCGATTGACGACAGCCCCCGGTCTGGACGATGGGCCCGATTATTCACCCGACGGCAAATACATATACTTCAACTCGACACGAACAGGGACAATGCAAATCTGGCGAATGAAATCCGATGGCAGCGACCAGCAGCAAATCACGTTCGATAATTACAACGACTGGTTCCCGCATCCATCGCCTGATGGCCGGTGGATTGTGTTTCTGTCATTTGAAAAAGAGGTGGAAGGACACCCTGCAAACAAAGATGTTATGCTTCGGATTATGCCGACAAATGGAGGCGATATTCAAGTGCTCGCCAAACTCTTCGGTGGGCAGGGTACTATCAATGTGCCATCCTGGTCGCCCGACAGTAAAAATATCGCCTTCGTGAGCTATAGGCTGATTAATCACTGAGGTGGATTTGGTCAGGGCTTTTAACTTTTCTTTGTTTTAAGATGCTGTCGCTATTATTGGCTAAGGTTGTCTATTTTTTCGGTCTGTTCGTAGATTTGAGCAATATTTAAGAGCAGTGCTTCGAGTTTTGAAAAATATTCATCTTCGGAAAAAGCCTCTCTCGAATCACGAAGTATCATAACTTCAAGTTCAAGATTATCCCTTTGTGTTCGCAGAATGGGAGCCATTTTCATTTCATCATCACTGCAAACCAGGTAAAATTGGTGGGCGCGGTAGCCATCGAGAGAAGCGTTGTCTCTGGCCTTTTGTATCGGCCGGATACCTCTAAACCAGTCAGCCCGCGTGCCCAGCCCATCTCCATTGTCGTCAAGCAAGGCATGTTCGGTGATAAGGCGACCAGCAGCAGAATAGAATTCATCAACTCTATTAGAGGCGGTAAGAAACGCTTCAAGCAATGAAGTCTGGCCATCTTTGTCAAGATCTGCTTTTGGATCGGCGATTGAATCGGACAGATATTGACCAAACCTCGCATAGTTCTGTTCAAAACCGCTCTTGGTTGCCGTGATTATTACGCGCTGCGGTGCAGACAACCTGCTTAGGAAGGGAGCACTTGACGAAGCTGCATTTATAACCACAACAGGCCTGAGAAACGGTTTAAGCCAATCAGCCAGGACATCGGCCGAAATGTCAGGACCGCGGAGGTTGAATTTCGCCATTCTTCCATCGAAAGTTCCATGGCCGATTAAAACCAGCCATAAAGCAGCAGAGGTTTGTTTCGACTCATTCATCAATATGTCCTGTAGCTTCGCACGATCGGATGAGCTTGTAGTTTTGTCCAAACCAATTGAGACGTATTTCGCCTGATCTTTTGAGCAGGCTTTCTCCCAAAGAGCTGCCCATTCGGTGAATTGTGCTGCGTATTCCGGAGTCCCTGCTGCACCGACAACAACAATTACGAGAGGAATTTGTGGATTCTCCACCTCTGATATTTGCGCATAGAGCACAGTATCACTGAGTATCAGCATACCAACCAATAATGTTATTATTATCTTCATGGCATCCCTTTCCAGCGTCGCAGAGTCCATTCTCCGGCAAAACATATCAGG
>CBDURK010000351.1:0-3575 GCA_965369645.1 uncultured bacterium
GTCAGTTCATTAAGTTCACTCCGACTAAATTCGAGTGGCACATGAATGGCAACGGAGACGACAACATGGATTATGAGGACATTCCCGCTGATGTCTGGCTCCACCATGCGGTAGTGAAGACTGGAGACCAGTTGACCTATTACCGTAATGGCGTTGAAGGCGGCTCAGGTACCATCGCACAACCTTTGGACTTCCCTCAGCCACTTTACTTTGGTGGTGATAACGAGGGTGCCGATGGAGAGAATTGGGCTGGATTGATGAGTGAAGTCGCAATCTACGACCGAGCTTTGTCTGTTGGTGAGGTTCGTTACCTTGCTGGTGAACGGGAAGGAGATCCGTCTTTGGTTATATACTATGACTTTGAGGGCTTTGGCAATAACGGATTTGTCCTCGACAAATCCGGTAAGGGCAATGATGCCGTTGTGGTCGGCAGCGTTAGTGGACTTGCTGGTGCCGGCAATACGGGTTCAGAAGCTTGCCAAATCACCGGCGATGGCAGTTACCTCGACCTGGACGGGCCTAACTTCCCTCTCGAAGATATTCCAACGACTGCCTTTACGCTCGCCTACTGGATGAAAGCGGATGATACAGGCGGTACGCAGACAGTATTCAGTGCCCTGGCAGACCCGCATTCCTGGAGTCACGGTGGTTATGTTCGCGACGGCCAGTACCACGTCCATATAGGCGACGCTGATAACAACTACATTATCAATGCATATGAAGGAGCTGTAGAGTACGGTACATGGCACCACATGGCACTTACCTGGGAATTAGTTCCCGGCGAGTATGGAGGCGGCGCTATGTACATCGACGGGGAATTAGTTGCGGAATATGGCAACGATTTCGTGGAAGCGCCTCAAGGTGTGTCGGCGGCCAACAATTGGGGCAGCGCGGATCATGGAGGTGCTCGCCTGGGATGGGACATTGATGACGGCTGGCAATTTAACGGCCTGCTGGATGAGTTCTACCTGTTTAAGCGGGCGCTGTCGCAGGACGAGGTACTGACAATTATGCAAGGTATGTAATCAGCATATCCGAGGCTGAATAATTAGCTAAAGATTTTGCACCAATTTGGGGCTTATACTGTATGATTAAGTATAAGCCCCCTTTTTTTTATTATCATTGATTAATGAGTCCACCAAGATACGGAGGATCCCGCAAGGGGCGCATCTGGCAACTTCGTAATTAATTATTGGAGGTGTGTGGTGTTCGGCGAAGTTTATACAGTCTTTTTGTTCGAAAATTTTGTGTGTTTAGGCAATTTACATCAATACTTACTTTTTAGCAGGTGGGTCGGGCAAAGGTATTGGCGCTGTAAGTTTAGGGTCGCCGGGATTAGTGCTATAGTCGAACTTCAGCGTTTGTGGTAATTCACCCGGTGTTGTTGCGCTGCCAAGCAACCTGTCGTGTTCGGCTAAGATGGCCGGCATGCTATTGGTACTAAGAGCCCTTCTTATAGTCATTTGCGGCTTGAGAAGCATACTGATACATTTTTCTTCTACATCCGCCAGAACAGAGATCAAGTGACTTTTTTGAGTATCGTTCAAAATATCAGCACCCTTGACATACCTTTGTATCACATAGGAATATAACTGCGCAAAGCATCGAGCTACAGCAGCTTTTGAAGTGGCTGATGTTGAACCGGCAGACTGGGAAGCTGGGGGTATTTTGCTGGTGAGAAATTTCAGGACGGCACTATCATAAAGTTCATGCTTCACTGTCCAGTCGGCATATTGTTTAATTCTGATATCAGCTATTTGGCACAGTAATTGTTCTGCCTGTGGTATCTTTACTCCGGCTGCAAACCGAACTATCAAAGCTGTTATCTCGGGAGTGCTGGTATCGAGAATCTCCGTAAATTTGGCTGCAAGAACCGCTGCCTGATTCGAGTTTGCCGGGATATTTAACTGTGTTATGATGCCCGGGTTGGTAAGAGAATGGACCGCCCAGTAACGAATGACCATATTTTCATTTTTCAGCATTGGGACAGCCTGGTCCGCCAGTCCCAGATCCTTGAGGCCATCAACCAGAATCAAAAGATTAATAGTTACTCCGGTTATCCTCTCCTGACGGGGCAATTTTTGGGCATCGAGAAAGCCCTGGGCGATATATCTGCGGGCAGACTCTGAAAACTGTTGAGCGTACTGGCCTTGTTGGCTCTTAGTGCTCTGTCTGCTGAGAATGACCGTGCGAAGTTGTGCTATGGCCGTAAAATCTCTGGTTCTGACCAGTTCATTTATCGCCTCAGCAAGAAAATCATCGATAATTTTTAAGTCACTGTTATCGAGCACCGCCTTTTTACGTACATTGTCAACTTCTCTGGTATTGACGGCTTTAGAGCCTGGATTCATTACCAAAATCAAAAAAACCACTGAAACAGCGAAAATCACCCATTTTATCTTCATTTTGTGAACACCCTAAAAAATGCCGGTTTTGGATTAGACACTCTCCAGCTTATACTTATACCCAATATCACCCAGTTTAACTTTAAAAGCCGTCTTTGTCAAGGGAATTTGCCCCCAGAGTAAAAAGCTCTAAAAATGCCTTTTGCGGTTTACCATTTTCCTTATTAACATTTTCACTAAAAGCAGTTAGAATTGATATAATATCGTGAAAAGTTTGTAAGCGAAAGACTAATAAACTATCTATGAGAAGTTATTTATCGGACAAAAAACATGAGCAGGCCTCACTTTATTAAAGCTATGTTTTTGGATGCAGCAATGATGCTCGACAAAGGATTATTTTGCAGGGGAGGTATGTGAGTGACCGAATCGTCAACAAAACTTGTTCGCATCGACCCTTTTCGTTTGCATATAGAGCGTCGCGGCAGGATGGTTACTGATGCAACCATCTATGCCTCAGAAGCCATCAAACTCGAACCTGATGCGGTAAGCCAGCTTTGCGATGCCGCCTCTCTGCTGCCGGCCAGGAAGGTTCTGGCTACTGCTGATATCCACGTTGGCTTCGGCATACCTATCGGGGCTGTATTGGGGCTGGAGGGTGCAATTATGCCTCCTGCTGTCGGGTATGATATAAATTGCGGGATGAGGCTGTTGCGCAGTCCCTTTTCAAAAGGCGATATTGATACCGGTAAAATTGCTGCCGATATAGCCCGTGATATTCCGCTTGGCGAGGGCAGGGAAAATTTGCAGTTGGGCAAGACTCAAATTGAAGCTGTTATCAATAAAGGTGTCTCTGCAATACCGGATATTGCCCAAAGAAGCGGCCACCGGGTTTGGGAGGCTTTTGATCCGGATGAGTTCGCAGATGACATTCTAAGAATCGAAGAAAACGGCCGCTTGCCCGCCGAGCCGGCCGCGGTTCCAAAGAGAGCGGTACAAAAAGGAAGTAACCAGCTTGGTACCCTTGGAGGAGGAAACCACTTTATAGAAATACAATACGTACAGGAAGTCTTTGATGATAATTTGGCGAAGGGCTTCGGCCTTTTCAAAAATCAGCTCGTTGTAATGATACACTCTGGCTCTCGCAGGTTCGGCTATGAAATCGCCGATGAATATATGAATGTTGCCGCCAGGATACCGGAGAATGCCGACTGCAAAAAGATGCTTTCTTAT
>CBDURK010000352.1:0-3569 GCA_965369645.1 uncultured bacterium
ACTGCAGAAGCCGGCAAACTGATAAAAGAATTGGATGAACAGCTTGGTAATGAGCAAATTCGGTTTCATGCTGGGGTAAGCTATAGGCACCTGCTTGTCTTCAAAAAGCTTGATTTCGATGTTCAGACATATCCGCCGCACGACAATATTGGCACTGCGATGGATAAAATTTTACCTCGGGGCAAAGGTGCTGATCTACTTGTTGATTTGATGGCACGTTCGCAGCAGCTTTTTATTGGTCACGATATTAACAAAGTCAGAAAAGATTTGGGCGAAAATCAGGTAAGCTCTATCTGGCTTTGGGGACAGGGTAAGCGAGCCCAAATGGAACATTTCCAAAAACGGTTTGGGCTAAAAGGCGCTACTGTCACCGCCGTTGACCTCGTAAAAGGTTTATCGAAGCTTATAGGATTTGATTTGATAGATGTGCCTGGCGCAACCGGTTTTATCGACACAAATTATCAGGGCAAAGCTTCTGCTGCAATTGAGGCTCTGCGTGAATATGATGTTGTTTTTGTTCATATAGAAGCGCCTGATGAAGCTGCTCACAGCGGCAATGCCGAAATGAAGAAAAAGGCTGTCGAGCAGATAGATAAATATATCGTAACGCCCGTGTTTGAGGCGCTGCAAGGTTATGAAAGCTGGCGAATGCTTGTAATGCCGGATCATCCTACTCCTGTCCGAACCTGTGCTCACTCAAAGGAGCCGGTCCCATTTGCTATGGCGGGTGATAATATCAGTGGAATTTTACATACTGCTTTTAGCGAGACTAACGCGGCAAAGTCAGGATTCAGAATAGACAATGGTTTTGAGTTGATGGAGTATTTCTTAAAAAGCTAAAGTTTATTGAACATCAAAGCCGAATTCAATAAACTAAAGAATTCAATGTAATTTTTAACAGGTTGGAAATGAAAATAATTGTACAAAAATTTGGTGGCACTTCGGTTGCGGATGCTCCGAAGATACGCAATGCCGCCGCGCGTGTAATTAAAGCTGTGGAGAACGGTTTTGGGGTAGTAGTAGTAGCGTCGGCACGCGGTAAACAAACCGACCAGCTCGTCGCTGATGCTTTTGAGCTTAATCCTAATCCACCTAAACGCGAAATGGACCAGTTGCTCAGTACCGGAGAGCAGCAAACAGTATCACTTTTTGCAATGGCTCTTGAGGCTATGGGGTATGATGCGATCAGCTTTACCGGCGGCCAAATCCGAATGATAACCGATAGCTCTCACACAAAGGCGAGGATAAAAAGCATCGGTGCAGACAGAATTCATAAACAACTGGACAAAGGCAAAATTGTTATTGTTGCAGGTTTTCAGGGTATAGATAAAGATGAAAATATAACGACGCTCGGCAGAGGCGGCTCGGATACAACCGCGGTTGCGCTGGCCGCTTCGCTCGGAGCCGAAGAGTGTGAAATCTATACGGATGTTGACGGAGTTCACACTTCTGACCCGCGAATATTCAAAGATGCGGCGAAAATTGATGAGATTAGTTATGACGAAATGCTCGAGCTGGCAAGTTTCGGAGCTGGCGTTATGCATCCTCGGGCGATCGAATTCGGTAAGAAATACGATGTAAAGATTCATGTAAGAAGCAGTAGCAAAGAAATTAATGGAACAATAATAACTCACGAGGTACCGCAAATGGAAGGTGTAATAGTGTCAGGGGCCACAATACAAAAAGATATGGCCAAGATAGGTCTTGTCGGTGTTGATAACACTCCCGGCAACGCTGCAAAAGTGTTTGCTCATCTGGCAAAGGCCAAAGTAGTTGTTAACGATATCATCCAAACTGAAATCGGCCCGGAAAAAGCAAATCTGTCTTTTATGATTAACCTGTCTGATTTAGAGGCCGCTAAAGAAGCTGCCGAACAAATCAAAAAGGAAGTGAACTGCGATAGCATCTTTGTTCGTGATGATATTGCAGAAGTTTCCGTTGTCGGCATTGGTATGCGCACCCATTATGGCGTGGCCGAGAAAATGTTCGGAGCATTAGCTGAGGCCAAAGTTAATATCGATTCGATTACCACAAGTGAAATCCGCATCAGTTGCGCCGTTGACGAGGACCAGGCGGAAATGGCCCTCAGAGTTGTTTGTAATGCCTTTGAGTTAGGCAAGCCGGCCGAGCAGCGAAAGAAAAATTGACCGTTAAAATGCCCACAAATAATGGATATCGAACAGTTTTTTACAAAATCAACGGTTTTATGTTCGATGTCCATAATGTAAAAAAAACTGCCAATAGCCTTGCATTAGCACGTCCGATTGTGTTATAATTATTACAAAAGCATATCAGGGAACTCGTTGTTTCTCTTTGAAAGAGAAGGGTAAAATATCATGCAGAAGCGAAATGGTTTTACATTAATAGAACTTTTGGTGGTAATTGCCATTATAGCATTGCTGATGGCGATATTGATGCCGGCATTGAATCGAGTTAGGGGGCAGGCGCAGAAAGTTAGCTGCCAGGCCAGATTGAAACAGTGGGGTCTTGCATTTAAGCTGTACACGGACAGCTACGACGGCAAGTTCAATAACAGGGATGTGGCTGGGGGGGTTTGGATGACTGCCCTGCGTCCGTACTACGAGGGTAATGATGAGATGCTTCTGTGCCCTACTGCTACAAGACTTATGCTGAACACTTCGGACTGGGGCACCTTCAAGGCCGCCTCGCTCAACGATTACGTTTTCAGCTATGGCTTCAATTCCTGGTGTAACGCCGTGGAGCAAGACCGCGGTGCCCGCTGGAAGGAATGGTTCTGGAGGAATGTCCAGAACAATACAACTGTAATACCTGATACCAGGCAGAACGAAGGCAGACGGATTAGCACAAATACGATACCGGTGCTCGGCGATTCGACGTGGTATGATGCCTGGCCCCGCCATACCGATTCTCCGTCGCTGACCAATGATGCCTTCGGCATAATGGATCAGGGCACCTCGGGCGAAATGAACCATTTTTGCATCGATCGGCATAGCGGGTTTGTTAATATGCTTTTCATGGATTGGTCGGCGAGAAGTGTAGGACTCAAAGAGTTGTGGACGTTGAAATGGCATCGTTCGAATATCACAAACGGTCCCTGGACGAAGGCGGGCGGTGTCCTGCCCCAGGACTGGCCGGCCTGGGTCAGAAACTACCGAGACTACTGAGAGAACATCGCTCAAATTCAGCATCATTTTTTGCCTCAAGAAATTGGGTTTGTTTTGGCTTAAATTGGCTTTGTATTGGCTTTAATTGGGTTTGTATTGGCTTTGTTTTTTGGCCTCGCCAGCGGAATAAAATCTTATAAATACTTATCGCATCTAAGTTTATGTCCATTTTGTCATTTCCTAAATTGGCTTTGTTTTCATTAAAAAGTAGATACAAAGGGGCAAAGGAGCAAAGTGGCCCAATTCGCCTAAAGTGCCTAAAGTGAGCTAAAGTTAAGTATTTCATATCTCAGATTTAATATCTCATATTGTTGCCGGGGAGGAAAAAAACAGTCCCTCTATACTTAGACGAGTGTGCAGTTTTGAACCGAAAAATCTGCTATTATTGTTGGCATATTGTTCGTAACTCGTTGTTATGGAAGG
>CBDURK010000353.1:0-3563 GCA_965369645.1 uncultured bacterium
GCAAAAATATATTTGTTGTTTTTTCCTGCAATATGGTCGAAGGGACAGTAAATCCGCTCGCTTTTATAGTTTGCTTTATCTCTTGCAGCCGTTGTTTGACAGCTTTGTTATCCGGCTCGATAGTCAGCGCAAATTCATAATTTTCCAGCGTATAATCATGTCCGCAATAGACGAGCGTATCGTCGGGCAAAGACGCCAAAGTAAGCAGAGAATCGAACATTGTTTGTGCGTTGCACTCCATGATTCTGCCGCAGCCTCCGGCGAACAATGTATCGCCAGTCCAGAGAATCTTATGTTCGTTTTCATTTGAAGCGGGAATATAATAACAAACAGATGTGTTCGTATGGCCGGGAGTCGCAATAACTTGTATTTCTGTATTTCCAATTGTCAAAACTTGCTTATCATCAACAATGCGGTCTATCACCGGTATTCGACGTTTGTCGGCCCCGATAACCTCACAGCCGGTTTTCTTTTTTAAGTCGGAAACACCGCCGGTATGGTCCCAATGGTGGTGTGTAATGAGAATCGTCGTAAGGTTCAGATTGTGTTCATTTAAGCTGTTCAGTACCGCCGAGCTATCGCAGGGATCAACTGCCAAAGCATTGTTTTTATCATATCGATAGAGATAAATAAAATTATCTCCAAACGCCGGGATAGTAACTACAGAGACCATATTTTTCCAATACGAAAATAGAATTCTTAACCAAGGCTATAGTGTTATCTTACCTTGAGTTTCCGTCTGAGAATACGCAAATTAACAACATCTTCCTCATTATACTCTAACAGCGTTCGCAGGGCTTGTTTATTATTGTTGTTTACATAATCAAACCACAGCTGCACGGCAATATATCCATCCACATCGGTGAGCTGTCTTTTTATGTCCAGCAGTCTCTCAACTACTTTGAGTCCACCTTTGAGTTTATGCCGCCAGCAATCATACATTAAATCGGTATGCCTGAAGCAAACTTTCAAGTCAACTCCAAGCCTGGCCTTAATAAAGGGTAAATCAAAGCGGCTGCCGTTATAAGTATAAATTTCATCTATACCCTCAAGGCTGTCCAGCAGCTTCTCTTGGTATAAATCACCTTCGATAAGCTGGACAACCTGACATTTTCCACTCTTCTCAAGAGCGATGCCGATAACGGTTAAATCCGCATAGTGGCGGCTAAGCCCCGTAGTTTCGATGTCAAGATAGGCACGGTATTTCATGATTGTAACTTTATTGAATGTCGGGCTGATTGGCACGAAAATAAAACTGTTTAAATACCGTTACATTAAGTATTAACCGTGGCACATATATATAGAAATTAATGATTCTTTTTACCATGAAAGGAGGCATCTGCAGTATATTGAATATACGTTAAGAGTGAAGCTCCTGTTTCCACTCTTACTTCTCTTTTGAGCCCCTGCTTTATTCACCCTCTCCTCCGTTCCGTAAAGCAGGGGATTTTTTCTAAATCTGTTTTAAATCTTTCCGCAGTCACTCGTTGTTTTTAGAAAATATCAGCCGCGGTTTTGAGATTCTTCTACCCCTCCCGACGCTCATACGCCTGATACAGCAGGTTCAACTCGGTTGTTGTGGCATCATATGTCTGCTGCAATTGGGCAAGCTGTTCGGGATTCTTATAAATTATCGCCTCGCCAAAGCGTTCCTTCATGTCGGCCAATTCCTGTTCGAGTGCCATAATCAACTCTTCGATCTGTTCAATGGAATATTTATTGAAGCGCTTAAGCTCTTTTGGTGTCTTGGCGCGCGACTTGCCCTCTGCGTTGGCCGGCCGACGTTTTCGAGAGCCTCCGGCATGTGATTTTAACTTCTGCTGCCGGCTTTCCAAACGCTTGGAAACCAGGGATGTGTAGTATGAGTAAACAGGTTTAATATCGACAAACTCTGTCTTGCCAATGCAGCGATGTCCCAGTTCATCTGTGCCAATTACTAACAGCTTGTCTATAACACGATCCAGAAAGTATCGGTCATGACTTACCACAATCATCGTTCCCGTATAGCTGCTCAGCGAGGTTTCCAGCATCTCCCGGCTGGCAATATCCAGGTGGTTGGTGGGCTCGTCCAGGACCAATACATTGGGTTCCGCCAGGACTAATCTGCAAAGCATCAGACGGTTGCGCTGGCCGCCGCTCAGGTCTCCGCACAGCTTGAACACATCGTCACCCGTAAATAGAAAGGCGCCCAATCGATTGCGTATCTTTTCCGATGAGAGCCCGGGATTAATGCTTAAAGCCTCGTCCAGAACGCTCCTGGACGGATCCAGTACGTCACCGTGCTGGTCAAGATAGCCGATGCGGAGACTCTTCCCCATGCGAATGCTGCCTGTAGATGGTTCAATCTGGCCCAGAGCTAATCGCAAAAAGGTGCTCTTTCCCGTACCATTCGGCCCGGTGATGCCAAGGCGTTCACCCCTTAGCACATCGAACGAAAGATTCTCAAAGAGTGTCAGTTCACCAAAGGATTTGCCCATTGCCTCGCAGCGCAGCACCAGGTCACTTGCTCTATCTATCTTGCCGAATGAGAAGTTGATTGTTTTGGAGTTCGTCGGCTTTTCCAGAAAATCCGGGTTCTCTTTGAGCAAACGATTCAAGTGGGTTTTCCGGCCGCGGGCCGTCTTGCGCATGCCCTCCTGGTCCTTGTTGCGGGCAATAAAGTCCAGTGTGCGCTCGACCATCTCGGCACGTTTAGTGTGTTCCCTCTGTTGTTGCAGCCGCACTGTATCTTTCGTTTGTATGTAGTTGCTGTAATTGCCGTTCCATACCTTTGCCTGTCGTTTTTCAACTTCAATGATTTTACATGCTGCTTTATCCAACAAGCTCCGGTCGTGACTAATGATGATGGCAGCTCCGTTATAATCGGTCAAAAACCTCTCCAGCCATTCTGTGGCCGGCATATCCAAATGGTTGGTCGGCTCGTCCATAAGGAGCAGGTCGGTATCAAGCATCAATACCTGGGCCAGTCCGAGGCGCGACAACTGGCCGCCGCTAAGCGCAGATGTCTTAGCCTGATGCAGCTCGGCCTCAAAGCCCAGACCCGCCAGAGTAGTCTGTATGCGGACTTCATACGCATATCCGCCGGCAATCTCAAAATCATGACACAGGCGGTCATACTGCTTCATCTTTGCCTGCAGCGCCGAACCGGTCAGGCTTTCCATTTCACCAGAGGCAATCTGGATTGCCCGCTGGAGTCTGAGCAAATGCTCCACTCCGGCGTGCATTTCTTCCATAACAGTACGATTACCTTGGAACGTTGCCTCCTGTGGAAGGTAGCCGATGCGCAGGCCTTTTTGTTTGACCACCCGACCTATGTCCGGTTCGACCCGGCCTACAATCAAATTCAGAATCGTACTTTTGCCTGAACCGTTGGCGCCGACCATACCGACTTTTTCGCCGGCATGAAGTTGAAGCTTCAACTTATCCAGAACGACCTCCGGCCCGAAAGCTATATGGATGTCACTCACTGTTACACTGGCCAGAAAGTACTAATCCTTTGGGTATTTGTTTATAAACTTCGGACAGAAAGTTCATTTCTAATAATAACTTGTCAAACCGATAGC